>JAYWDR010000454.1:0-3596 GCA_043779735.1 Cyclobacteriaceae bacterium
CGATAATGGTGCCCGTTAAATCCTATATGGAAGAAGTATCTCATCAGGTTGCGTTCTCGCCGGGTTCCATGCCGGCATCGTAGAGACTATTTGGATGAAAATTAATTAAATTTATCTGGTTAAAGAATTGTGTTTGAGGGTGTGTTTTGTCATACTCACTTACCATGTTCAAACTCACAGATTTATTGGCTTACTTGTACCTGAAGATATTGCCGATCGATCATGAAGCGTAAACTCTTGAAACTCGAACAACTCGCAAGGAGGCTTGAGCCAACACAAGCGGAAAGAAAAGCCTCTCGTGATCAGGTAGTTGGATATGCAGAAATCTTCTTGAATAAAATCGAAAGAGAGAAAGCATTTCATTATGAATCTGATAAGGGTATTGGCTTGCTTTCATCGCCCGTCGAAGAGAGGCCGATGCCCATAAAGAAGGTCATTCAACTCATCCGAAAAAATGTTGACAACCAATCCATCAATCCGGCGTCAGGGGGTCATCTGGGCTACATCCCAGGCGGAGGCATCTACTATTCTGCGTTAGGGGACTACTTGGCGGCGGTGACTAATCGTTATGCGGGCGTTTTCTACGCGGGACCTGGGGCAGTGCGTATGGAGAACATGCTTACCCGCTGGGTAGCTGAGCTAATAGGATTTCCCCGTTCGTCCGCAGGCAACCTTACATCTGGCGGCAGTGTTGCCAACCTTATCAGTATTTGTACCGCGCGTGATGCGAAGTTTATTAATTCCAGGAATGTCACAAATTCGGTCATTTATTTGTCTTCGCAATCACATCATTCTTTGGAAAAGGCCATCCGAATTGCCGGTCTGCGTGAATGCATCCTGAGGTATGTGCCGATGGATGCCCTTTACCGCATGGATGCCGGGCAATTAGCCAAAAGGATTAATGAAGATAAATCAGCAGGGCTGAATCCGTTTCTGGTCATTGCCACAGCCGGCAGCACCGATGTGGGTGCAATCGACCCGCTTCACAAAATCGCGTCCATCGCGAAGCGCAACAAGCTATGGTTTCACATTGATGCAGCCTATGGTGGCTTCTTCATGTTGACACGGGAAGGGAAAGAAAAACTCAAAGGCATTGAGAAGGCTGATTCACTGGTCGTCGATCCTCACAAGGGTTTATTCATGCCGTATGGAATCGGCGTGGTTCTGATCAGGAACAAGAAGCAAATGAATGCAACGCATTACTATGAGGCCCACTACATGCAGGATGCTCTGAGTTCAAATGAAGAGTCCTCTCCCGCCGATCTGTCACCAGAGCTCTCCAAACACTTTCGTGGAATGCGGATGTGGCTACCCTTGAAACTTCATGGTGTTAAGCCCTTTCGTTCTTGCCTTGAGGAAAAGCTTCTTTTGGCGAAGTATTTCTACCGGGAAATTAAGAAGTTGGGTTTTGAAACAGGAGAAGTGCCGGATCTGTCAGTCGTTGCCTATCGGTACGTACCCAAGAAAGGTAAGGCTGATGCCTTCAACAGGAAACTTATGGACATCGTCCAACGCGATGGCCGGGTGTATATCTCCAGTACGACACTGAATGGAAACTTTATGCTCCGCTTAGCCTGCCTGAATTTCCGAACCCACCTTTACCATGTCGACCTTCTGCTTTCTATTCTAGGAAGAAATATTTAGACGATTTTTCTCAATGTCTATAGTAAGGATAATGTAATGCCGGTTTGTTTTCATAGGTAAGACTTTGTTCAAATGTATCTTTTACAATGCGTCCTCATCTTGAAGGTGTGGGGCGCACTGGTTAGGACTTGATCATCACCAACATCATCTTAAACCTTACCGCAGCTTTCAGGGCATGAGGGTGGTTGGCGGGCATAATAATCATCTCACCATTTCTCGTTGTCTGTTCCTTACCATCTATCGTAATCACGGCCTCGCCGTCCAGGACATGCACCAATGCATCGTATGGTGCTGAATGCTCACTCAGCCCCTGCCCTTCATCAAAGGCAAATAGGGTTACGGTTCCGGTATTCTTCGCCACCACCGTCTTGCTTACTACAGCATCTTGTTGATAGTCAATCAAGCCGGAGAGATTTATGTTTCTACCTATCAGGTCATTGACTTTAGATGGGTTTTCATTTGGCATATTGTCTCTGGATGGTTATTGATTGAATAGTGACAACTGCACTTCCGGTGCCTTACCTGAAATCCTAACAACCTGGTTCTTGAACCCAGGTAGGTTCCTGATATGGTACAAACGCGTTTCCTTGTGCCTGGAAGCAATGATAATTTCAGTTTTACCAGCCACACCGCTAAAAAGTTTACTCACAATTTTGGGAGAATTATTGTTCTCAGATAGATGCGATAAGAACAAGTGGCTCATGAACTCTGGACGGTGATTAAGGAACAACTGCATCGCTTGCGTATTGGACAAATGTCCGTTGCCACCTTTGATGCGATCTTTTAGCGAGACAGGATAGGATCCAGTTTCAAGCATTTCTTCATCATAGTTGGCCTCCAGGAAGGCCGCATGACATTGTTCAAAATGCCGGGTCACATGTTCACTGGGCTGACCAATATCTGTGAACACCCCGACGTTCACGGAATTTGAAGTCACTACAAAATTGTGCGGATCCGTTGCATCGTGAAAGATTGGAAAGGCTGTGACACTCAGTGAGCCAAGTGCCACTGGTTCGTGCGCCCTGAACGGAATAGCCAGATTTTCTTTCAGTCGCAATCGTCCTTCTTTCATCGTGCTGCCAGTAACATAAACGGGAAGTTTGTGTTTTCTTGAGAGCGACGAAACACCATAAATATGATCTGAATGTTCGTGCGACACAAAAATTGCCTTTAGCTTCTTCATAGAAAGTTCAAGGCGCTTCATTCGCCTTTCCGTTTCGCGGCACGAAAGACCGGCGTCAATCAATATGGCTTCGTCCTGGTTACCGATGTAGTAACAGTTTCCGTTACTGCCTGAGTTTAGTGACGCAATAAACAACGACATCGCCGTGTATTATAAGGGGGCTATTTCTTGGACAGATATACAATCTGTCCCCAATGGTAGCTCAGGTGGTTGGTCCTGCTGATCAAAATATTCAGTTTGTTTCGGTGTGGTTCTTTCGCAAAATCTTCCTCTGTAACAGCCGTATGCCTGGCGAACCACTCCGTTGCCGGCATGGTGCTAATATGCTGGGTTATTTTTTCATTTACCTTGCTCGAGTAGTCCTTGAGCTGATTTATTGAAGGTCCTTCAATTCCTGATTTGTCCGGATTCTTGATGTAAATATTTTCCAACTGTGGATAGAGTCTTTCTCCCCACCCAATTAGTGTCTGCATGTGATCACTCACTGCAGTAAGATGACCCAAGAGATAAATGCCCCTGTTTCTGCCAGGTGCGGTTTCTGCCATGAGCTGCTCATCGGAGAGGCTGTCGATCAGTTTGGTGACCCTGGCGACCTGTGTTTCCCAGGCGCTGACCGTCATTTTGATAAATAGCTCTTTGTCTGTGGGAATGGCCATAAGTTTACTTTTTGGATTGGCACAAGGTAATTCCTCGCTGGTACCTTTACAACAAACATCTCATGAAGCCGATGAGTTCCGTAATCTGAAATCAGTGTATGCCTCTAATACTC
>JAYWDR010000455.1:0-3589 GCA_043779735.1 Cyclobacteriaceae bacterium
CAGACTATGGGCATACATGGAATTGAGCGAATCGAAGAATTTAGTACCGCTCAAGGTGACTCCGCTAAACATGATCCTATGTTGCAGGTGCTATGCCACCAACTCGATCAGGACATATTCATTATACACCATACACCAGAATCCATCCTTGAAATTGAAGACCTGGCCGCCTACAGCCAGAAAGAAGGACTGGCCATGAGCGACGAGGAAATTGATTATTTGAAAGATATCCGCTGGAAACTTGGGCGGAAGCTCACCGACAGTGAAGTCTTTGGCTTCTCGCAAGTGAACTCAGAACATTGCCGTCATAAAATTTTTAATGGCACCTTTATCATAGACGGACAAGAAAAGGAGTTTACCCTCTTCCAGCTCATCAAGAAAACTTCACAGCTGAATCCTAACTTCATAGTTTCCGCCTACAAAGACAATGTGGCCTTCATCAGCGGTCCGGTGATTGAGCAGTTTGCGCCTGGAAAACAAGACACCGCTGACTATTTCAAAATTGAAGACTTTGAATCAGTCATTTCCATAAAAGCAGAAACTCATAATTTTCCCACCACCGTGGAGCCATTCAATGGGGCAGCTACCGGGTCAGGTGGTGAGATCAGGGACCGGCTCGCTGGCGGAAAAGGTTCGCTGCCGCTGGCCGGAACTGTGGTTTACATGACCGCCTATCCGCGCCTGGATCATGGAAGACCCTGGGAGAAAAAATTTAAAGAACGGAAGTGGCTGTATCAAACACCCGCCGAAATTCTTATCAAGGCGTCCGACGGTGCCAGCGATTTCGGAAATAAATTTGGCCAGCCACTTATCGGCGGAAGCGTGCTCACCTTCGAACACTTTGAAAAGAACAAAAGATTTGGCTTCGACAAGGTGATCATGCTGGCAGGCGGTGTAGGGCTTGGTAAAAAGAAAGACAGCAAGAAAGAACACCTGCAGGCAGGAGATAAGATTGTGATGCTCGGCGGCGACAACTATCGAATCGGAATGGGGGGCGGAGCGGTATCCTCAGTGGCCACCGGTGAATTTGGAAATTCCATTGAACTCAACGCAATCCAGCGCTCCAACCCCGAAATGCAAAAGCGGGTGATGAATGCCATCCGCGCCATGGTCGAGTTGTCGGAAAATCCGATTGTCTCCATTCATGACCATGGAGCCGGCGGACATCTCAATTGCCTGAGCGAATTGCTGGAAGAAACAGGAGGAAAGATTTCCATTGACAAACTCCCTGTCGGTGACCCTACCCTTTCCGCCAAGGAAATTATCAGCAACGAATCACAGGAGCGGATGGGGCTTGCGATTCATTCAAAAGATGTTGAATTGCTTCAACGGGTCGCAGACCGTGAACGAGCCCCTATGTATGTTGTGGGCGAAGCGACGAACGATAAAAAATTAACCTTCCAAACTTCGAAAGATGGCATCAAGCCGATTGAGTTAAATGTGGATCATCTTTTCGGATCCTCTCCGAAGACAATACTTACCGATTCAACCATTGGGAATAATTTTGAGGAAATAACCTACGACATCAGCAAATTACCAGAATATCTTGATCAAGTGTTACAACTGGAAGCCGTGGCCTGCAAAGACTGGCTCACCAACAAGGTGGATCGTTCCGTGTCAGGAAAAGTAGCCACCCAACAAACTTGTGGACCGATTCAACTTCCGCTGAACAATGTTTCAGTGATGGCGTTGGATTTTTTAGGCAACAAAGGGGTTGCCACCGGTATTGGTCACGCACCCGGTGCAGCGATGGTTAGTGCTGCTGTTGGAAGTAAACTTGCCATCGCCGAAGCTCTTCTCAATATTATCTGGGCGCCGCTGACTCATGGGCTCAAGGGCGTTTCACTAAGCGCCAACTGGATGTGGCCTGCAAAAAATGCCGGTGAAAATGCCCGCCTATACCAGGCCGTGGAAGCGGTGAGTGACTTCGCCATCAAACTGGGCATCAACATACCTACCGGCAAGGACTCGCTGTCCATGACACAAAAGTATCCGAAAGGTGACGTGGTTTATTCACCAGGTACCGTCATCATTTCAGCGGTTGCAGAAGTTGAGGACATTCGCAAGACAGTTTCACCCAACCTTCAACCAACCTCAGGCTCCACGCTGGTATACATTGATTTCTCAACCGACAGCTTCTCATTGGGAGGAAGCAGCTTCGCCCAAGTATTGAATCAATTGGGCAGAAAGGCACCCACCATCTGCGATGATGCCTATTTTGTAAGAGCCTTCACCGCGATCCAGGAACTAATAAAACAAGATTTGGTTGTGGCCGGACATGATATTTCTTCCGGTGGGCTGATCACCACGCTGCTTGAAATGTGCTTTCCAGCCACCAACATCGGATTAAAACTCAATCTCTCAGAACTTGGAACAGACCCCATCAAGATTCTTTTCAGTGAAAATCCGGGAATCGTCCTTCAGCTGAATAATGAGAAAGCACTTGACGTTCTCAAGCAAAATAAAATCGATTATAAGATACTCGGAGCGATTGCCAGCATGCCAAGCCTGGAGATACAGTTAGGAACTCAACAATTACTATTTGATATTCATGCTTTAAGAGCTACCTGGTTCCGCACGTCTTACCTCCTTGACAAAATTCAAAGACCCAAAGGTCATGCGGAAAAACGGAATGAGAATTTTTCCGTCCAGACACTGGAATACAAATTCCAGCCTCGCTTTGACGGGAAATTCTCAACCTATGGTATCGACCCACACCGCAGAGTTCCCACCGGGCTGAAAGCTGCGATCATCCGTGAGAAAGGCGTCAACGGTGACCGCGAAATGGCATACACCCTCTATCTGGCAGGCTTTGATGTGAAGGATGTGCACATGACTGATCTGGTATCTGGACGTGAGGATCTTTCCACTGTAAATATGATCGTGTTTGTTGGAGGTTTTTCCAACTCCGATGTGCTGGGCTCCGCCAAAGGTTGGGCAGGCGCGTTCCTGTACAACCAAAGAGCCAAAGCAGCGCTGGATAATTTTTACAATAGATCAGACACGCTAAGTTTAGGGGTGTGCAATGGTTGCCAATTGATGATGGAACTAGGGTTGGTATATCGGGAAATGGATATGAGTCGTCATCCAAAAATGGGTCACAACGGTTCAGGAAAATTTGAATCTACGTTTATCAATATTTCGATCCCGGAAAATAATTCCGTGATGTTGCGCAGCTATGCAGGCTCAAGGTTGGGAGTCTGGCTGGCGCATGGCGAAGGGATGTTCAAACTGCCAACGGATCAATCCATGTACAACGTGGCAGCTTCCTTCACTTATCCTGAATATCCTGGCAATCCTAACGATTCGGATTTTGCTGTAGCGGCATTAGGCTCAAAAGATGGAAGGCACCTGGCTATTATGCCACATATTGAACGATCATTGTTTCCCTGGAACTGGCCGTATTATACCCGGTCGAAACGGGAGGACGAAGTTGGTCCATGGATCGAGGCGTTTGTGAATGCGAGAGAGTGGGTGAGGGGAAGGTTATCGGGAAGAGGTAATCGGGAAGGGGTAATCAGCTAAAAGCCAAAGGTCGAAATCCGCCATCAACGCATCAAAATCCTCGTCTCCTTGACCCGTTTCGTTT
>JAYWDR010000456.1:0-3584 GCA_043779735.1 Cyclobacteriaceae bacterium
GTTTGAATAAATGATTCAATGGGAAATTTATCCTCCACAATGTTGATCCGCCTGCCTTTTGCGCTGACGATGCCGGCAGTTACGGTGGAAGAAAGCGAGAATGGATTTCCTACAGCGATGACCCACTCACCAACGGCCAATGTTTTGGAATTGCCAAGCGTAATGGCTTGAAGATTGGTCTCCTTTATTTTGAGTACACCAAGATCGGTGGACGGGTCAGTGCCTATTAATTCAGCATCGTAGACTTTCTTGTTGTAAATGACCTGGATCTTTTCGGCTGATTCCACGACGTGGTTGTTGGTAACGATATATCCGTCGCTGGTGAAGATCACACCGGAGCCGCTGCTCACCTGGGTCTGCTGACCCCCTCCGCCAAACAGCTGGTCCCAGTAAGAGTAAGAAGATCCGCTTTGTGAAATGCTGTTGATATAGACCACGCTGGGTATTGCCTTGGTGGCCGCCTCGCTGAAGTCGACCTTCTCAATGGTGGATGGTGTTGAAGGCATCACGATGGTGGGCCGGTAGGTTTCCGTGGGCTCGTCGGAAGTAACCTTATAGTCGGCGGGTGTTACTGCCAACTTGTTGTTTTTTTGCTGGTACTGAAAAAAGACATACGCGCCGGCCAGTCCGGCCAAAAATCCTATAACGATGGTCCTCAATGTATTTCCCATAATTCTCTACTTTCAAATTTTTGTACAAATATAAAACGATTGCGATTTTATTAAGTTCAGATTGGTGCTCACCTTTGTAGTTCTAACCGATAAATCAATGGGATTCAGGTCCATATTAGCAAAACCTTTCGCTTCTTTTATCAACAGGCAGACGCGCGAGTGGTCCTCCAGGCCCGGATTCTATCAGCAAAAGGTTTTTGAAGCACTGATCGCTGGTGGCAAAACCACCCTTTTCGGAAAAGATCATGGCTTCGGCGATATCACCAACCACGAAGATTTCCGCAAGCAAGTTTCCATCCGCGATTATGAAACATTAAAACCCTACATCGAAAAAGTCCTGAAGGGGGAGAGCGATGTGTTGTGGAATGGCAAGCCACTTTACTTCGCGAAGACGTCCGGTACTACATCGGGCGTGAAACACATTCCCATCACCAGGGAGTCGATCCCCAATCATGTCAACAGCGGACGAAATGCCCTTTTGAGCTATATCTATGAAACCGGGAATGCGTCTTTTGCGGATGGGGATCTTATTTTCTTGCAAGGAAGTCCTGAGCTTGAAAAAATTGCGGATATCAACACCGGTCGGTTGTCGGGAATTGTCAATCATATCCTGCCGTCGTATATCCGGGGTAACCAGAAGCCAAGTTATGAGACCAACATCATACAGGACTGGGAAAAGAAGCTGGAACGGATTATCGATGAAACGCTTGGCGCGAATATGACCTTGATTTCAGGCATTCCGCCATGGGTGCAGATGTACTTTGACAGGATACAGGCCAGGACAGGAAAAAAAATCAAGGATGTCTTTACTAATTTTTCGTTGTTTGTGTACGGCGGCGTGAACTTCGAGCCGTACCGGGCAAAACTGATGGAGTCAATAGGCAAGAAAATTGATTCCATCGAATTTTATCCTGCCTCTGAGGGCTTTATCGCTTACCAGGATTCCCAGCATGAAGAAGGTCTTCTTTTGTTGTTGAACAGCGGAATATTTTATGAGTTTATTCCTGCTGATGAATATTTTTCGGAAAGGCCTCGACGACTCTCCATTGAAGAAGTGGAGCTCGGCAAGAACTACGCTGTGATCATTAACAGCAATGCAGGACTGTGGGGCTATTCGATTGGGGACACCGTAAAATTTGTCTCCAGGAATCCTTATCGTTTGTTAGTAACCGGGCGCATCAAGCATTTCATCTCCGCCTTTGGTGAACATGTGATCGGCGAAGAAGTGGAGAAGGCGATGAGGTTGACGATGGGGAAATTCCCGGAGGTGGAATTGGTGGAATTTACTGTCGCTCCTCAGGTGACACCTTCTGAAGGTCTGCCTCATCACGAGTGGATGGTTGAATTTGGCAATCCTCCCTCTGATTCAAAAGCATTTACACGGGAGCTTGACAAGAACCTTCGCGACCTGAATGTATATTATGATGATTTGATTGCAGGAAGTATTCTCAGTGTTTTAAAACTGACGGCGTTGAAGAAAAATGCCTTTATTGACTACATGAAATCGCAGGGAAAATTGGGCGGACAGAATAAGGTGCCGAGGCTGGCAGATGATAGGAAGATCGCTGACGAGCTGGGCAAATACAAAACCTGACCATGCAGAATTTTTCCCGCAGATTTACGCAGATGGAATACACGCAGATTTTCGCTGATCGTCTTTGCGAAGATCTGCGCGGGCCTGATCAGCGAAAATCTGCGGGAAGTACATTTCCTCACTGATTCAAATTGCAAATTCTGAGCTACATTTGATTTTAACTTCGCCTTGGAAAGTATCCCCAAAAAGCACATCGCCATTCTCGGTTCTACCGGCTCCATCGGCTGCCAGACACTTGAGGTCATCGCGTCTCATCCTGACTTCTTTGAAGTCGAGGTGCTGACGGCGCAAAACAATGCGGCCCTTCTGATTGAACAGGCAAAGAAGTTCAAGCCTAATGCGGTCGTTATTGCCAATGAGGAATACTATGATCTTGTGAGGGATGCCTTACATCAGGACCCCATAAAGGTCTTTGCTGGTGAGAATGCGCTCACATCGATTGTGCAGATGGACACCATCGATACGGTACTCATAGCGCTCGTGGGTTTTGCGGGATTGAAGCCAACCATCAGCGCTATTGAGTCTGGAAAAACCATCGCCTTGGCTAACAAGGAAACCTTGGTAGTAGCAGGGGACCTGATCACACGCCAGGCTAAGGAAAAGGGCGTCAACATTCTGCCCGTTGACTCTGAGCACTCCGCCATCTTTCAGTGCATTGTAGGTGAATTTCACAACCGCATCGAAAAGATTATCCTGACCGCTTCAGGAGGACCGTTTCGAGGAAAAAAAAGACTTGAATTGGCGCAGGTAACAAAGGCTCAGGCACTGAAGCACCCTAACTGGATCATGGGAGCCAAGGTCACTATCGACTCGGCAACACTTATGAACAAAGGCCTGGAAGTGATGGAGGCCAAATGGCTATTTGCGGTGAAGCCTTCGCAGGTAGAGGTGGTGATACATCCCCAATCCATTGTTCATTCGCTGGTACAGTTTGAAGACAGTTCCATCAAAGCGCAACTTGGCGTGCCTGACATGCGTTTACCCATCCAGTTCGCTCTTTCCTACCCGCTTCGTTTGAAAAATGATTATCCACGGTTTGATTTTACGGAATATCCGGCCCTGACGTTTGAGAAACCTGATACAGAAACTTTTCGTAATCTTGCGCTCGCGTTTGAGGCCCTGGAACGCGGTGGGAACATGCCTTGCGTGCTAAATGCAGCAAACGAGGTGGCCGTAGCGGAATTTTTGAATGACCGCGTTGGTTTTTTGGAGATGTCCGACATCGTGGAACATTGTTTGGCGAAATCGGATTATGTCCGTGAACCCCGTCTGGAGGATTACGTAGAGACTGATAAAGCGACCAGAGCCAGGGCCATGGA
>JAYWDR010000457.1:0-3582 GCA_043779735.1 Cyclobacteriaceae bacterium
CAGCCTTTTTCATAAGCGACTACCTGCGGATAAAAAGTGATGCTAGCAGGTTGGGCCGATCGGATGTTTACAGGAGCGTAGAGTCTGCCGCTAAGAAACTGAAGCTTGATTTGAAATTTATTACCTGTCCGGGAAGTCTGCCCTCACTGTGGTACCAGAGTCGGTTTGCAGACCTCATGATTTTAGACTTGCTGACGCTAGACAATGCCCGGGCCCTCAATAGGTTGCACGCTGAGAAATTCTTTGACGACTTCGGATGCCCGATTTTATTGTCAGGGAGCCTGCCAGAGGATCAGGAAGACATTATTTTTCTTTTCGATCATGATCCTTCCAGCTTGGTGGCATTAAAGTCATTCCTGGCGTTATTTGGGGAAATTTCAAAGAATAAAAAATTGACTGTCATTACCATAAATTCGAGTGATGGGCCCGGGGTTTATTTTGAGGAATCTCTTATTCACCATCTGCAACAGATATTTAAGAATGTCGGCATATTGCCAATGCAAAAAACGGATATCGTAAGCCATCTCATTTCGTTTGCTGCAAAAGCTACGAAGCCCATTTTGATTATGGGCAATTTGGCCCAGGGCTTATTCAACCAGGAATCTTCTGCGGAAGCCCTGGTGATGAACAAAGTTTCTGTCTACTATTCTAATAAGTGACCTGATGGAACTGAACACACTGGTCGATATTGAAATCAAATGCTATCACTGTGGTGAGCCATGTGCAGATGAACAGCATGCGATTGATGACAAAGTGTTTTGCTGCTATGGTTGCAAGACGGTTTTCGAGATTATACGTGAAAATGATCTATGTGAGTATTATTCCTTTGATGAAAGGCCCGGAGTCACCTTGCGGCATGTGAGTGAAGAGACCTATGCCTATCTGGACGCGCCGTCCGTGCGCAAGAAACTGATGGAGTTTGACTCTCCCGCCTTTGGCCGTGTCTGGTTTTATGTACCTGCAATTCATTGCATCTCCTGCATATGGCTGTTAGAGAACCTTCAGCGTATAAGCAAGGATATTTTGAAATCAGAAGTGGATTTTGCAGGAAAAAGAGTGAGGATTGATTTCAACACCACGCATATTACGCCGGGTAAACTGGCCAACCTTCTAGCCTCATTGGGATATGTTCCTCAAATTAATCTCGACGTTGAAAGAAAACAACAAGCGGCCCCCAACAAGGCATTGATTACCAAGCTGGCAGTGGCAGGATTTTCTTTTGGCAACATCATGATGTTGAGTTTCCCGGAGTACCTGGGACTGGACGACACGGACACCAGCCTGAGGATGCTATTCTCTTATCTGAATATTATGTTGGCGCTGCCGGTCATTGCCTATAGCGGACGGGATTATTTTGTCAATGCGTGGCATAGCTTTTCGAACCGACAGATTAACATTGATGTTCCTATCGCTGCAGGCCTCTTCGCATTGTTTGCGCGGAGTGTCTTTGATATTTCTCTTCACATTGGTCCTGGATATCTTGATTCCTTGACAGGGTTAGTTTTCTTTTTATTGATTGGCCGCTGGTTTCAGAGTAAGACTTATGAAAGCCTCGCCTTCGATCGCGATTATAAATCATATTTTCCGCTAGCAGTGCAAAAATGGGCAGGTCTGGATTGGGTGCCCGTAGTGGCTCATGACCTTCATGTGGGCGATCAGATCAAAATTCGAAACATTGAAATAGTCCCCGCGGATAGCACACTGCTATCGAAAGAAGCGTTTATCGATTATAGTTTTGTGACCGGTGAGTCAAAACCTGTTAAAGTAAATCGGGGTGATCTCATCTATGCGGGCGGAAGACTGATAGGACTTCCCATTGAACTATGTGTAACAAAGAAGATTTCGCAGAGTCACCTTACCAGCTTATGGAACAACCAGGTGTTTCAAAAACCTGAAGAAAGTCGCTACAAAAGAAATATTGATAAAGCAGCCAGGGCATTTACCTGGGTTGTCATGGGTATCGCGTTGTTGACGGCTATCGTATGGTATCTCTATGATCCTTCAAGGCTATGGCTGGTATTGACATCTGTGCTCATGGTGGCTTGCCCGTGTGCTCTCGCCTTAGCGGCACCCTTCACCTATGGCAGCATGCTACGCGCATTTGGTCGCCAAGGCTTTTATCTAAAGAACGCCGATGTGATTGAAAGACTGGCAGGTATTGATGCGATCGTATTTGATAAGACCGGCACCATCACCCAAGGAGCTGACCAGATAAAATTTGTAGGCGAACTGGACAATCTTGAATTGAACGCAGCCAGGCAATTGACGGCTTCTTCCACCCACCCGATGAGCACCCTGATTACCAAGAGCATCCAATCCGGCGCGCAGGTCCAGATCAGTGATTTCAAAGAGCATCCTGGCAAAGGAATTGAGGGAAAATTTGGTGGCAGAGTAATGAAAGTGGGCTCTGCAGCGTATGTTGGTTTTCGAGGCACCATGGAAGATATGTCATCAAAAGTATTTGTCGCAGTTGAGGGACGAGTCTGTGGATATTTCAGAATGGAAACAGCTCTTAGAAAGGAGGTTAAGGGTCTTGTGGCCAGGCTCCAGGATAAATGTGTGGCGCTCCTTTCTGGTGACCATGCTTCAGACGAGACTCGTATGAAGACCATTTTTCCAGCGCACGTAAATCTGTTGTTTGATCAAAGTCCGCACGATAAGTTGGCTTACATTTCCAATCTCCAGCGAAAAGAAAGGAAAATAATGATGATTGGGGATGGTCTCAATGACTCCGGCGCACTCAAACAAAGCGACGTAGGAGTGGCGGTCACTGATGACACGGGTGTTTTTACCCCTGCCTGCGATGGAATCCTGTTCGGAGCAAAACTGGGCAGTCTGGACCATTTCCTAGCCCTCAGTAAATCGGCAACCGTCATCTTGAAGATCGGTTTCGGGATTTCGTTTTTCTACAACCTCATCGCGTTGAGTTTTGCTGTGACAGGTCACCTTACACCAATAGTCGCCGCCATCCTTATGCCCATCTCAAGCATCACCGTGGTAGGCTTCAGTACGATGGCCGTCCACTGGGTGACAAAATCCCTATCCTCACCTGTATCGGTTATTTCTGACACGGTGGACTCACCGGATTCAATACAATAGCTATATATGTCTATTATCGTTTTATTAGTCTTTATTTCCCTCGCGATTGCCGTGCTTTTTCTTGGAGCCTTTATTTGGAGTATGAATAGTGGTCAGTTTGATGATACTTATGGTCCTTCCGTGAGGATGCTCTATGATGATAAGAAAAGTCGAAAGCATGACACGTTGAACAAGGATAAGCGATCATAGATAAGCGATCATAGATAAGCGAACTGGGAGTCATAGATGATAATGAAAAGAAGCCGTTCTTATATGAGTTTGACGTATTTCCTTCTCAAAGTCATCGGATTCAATGATAAAAGTCATGTTTTTCGTATGGGAATCATTTTAGGTTTACGCAAGGATTGAGGGGAGGCGCGATTAAGTGTGGAGTGCCGTTCTTAAAAATAGGGAGATTGGGGAATAGCCTGCAAAATGAAAAGATTCTTTTCGTGGGAATGGGAGGGGCTTTGAATTACTACACGGTTATTTCCCAACTCTTTG
>JAYWDR010000458.1:0-3577 GCA_043779735.1 Cyclobacteriaceae bacterium
GGGTGGACGGGTGACGCTCAGGCTTTTTCACGAACAGCCACCTTTAACATGGGTGTCCATAATTTTTTCAGCAAGTGGCTGAAAGATGTGGCCGCCGACCAGATCAATGGAAGCGTTCCCTTTGTAGTCCCCAATGTACTTGGTGCCGCGGCTTCAGGTTCTGCCGGCTGGGCCGATGCAGCTACGATTGTTCCGTGGAATATGTACCTGGCATATGGTGACAAGAAAATTCTCGATGATCAGTATGCAAGCATGAAGGCCTGGGTGGGGTACATGGAGAAAAATAGCACCAATTATTTATGGAACAAGGGATTTCATTTTGGCGACTGGCTATTCTACAGGCCCGATGATGATAACGATGGTAGGGCCGCCGTCACGGATAAGTATCTGATCGCACAAGCTTTTTTTGCACACTCCACCCAATTAATTATTAACGCAGCGAATGTCTTAGGAAGGCAAGAAGAAGCAGCGAAATACACAGAACTTCTGCGTCAAGTCAAAGATGCCTTCATAAAAGAATATACAACACCGAACGGCCGCCTGGTTTCCAGTACGCAGACAGCCTATGTACTGGCACTCAACTTTGATATGCTTCCCGATCCGCTTCGTCAACAGGCAGCTGAAAAATTAGTGCAAAATATAAAGTCGTACGGCAATCATCTCACCACAGGCTTCCTGGGCACCCCCTATTTATGTCATGTGCTTACACGGTTTGGGTATGTCGACGTGGCGTATACTCTGTTGATGCAAGAATCTTATCCATCCTGGTTGTATCCTGTAAAAATGGGGGCTACTACCATCTGGGAACGGTGGGATGGCATCAAGCCGGATGGCACGTTCCAAACACCCGGCATGAATTCTTTCAATCACTATGCCTACGGCGCCATCGGTGACTGGATGTATAGAACGATAGCAGGCATTGATACGTATGAAGACAACCCTGGCTACAAACACATCCGCATCAAGCCTCACATCGGAGGCAATCTCACATTCGCCGGCGCTGACCTCCAAACCTATTACGGTAAGGTTAGTTCGACATGGAAAGTTGAAAATGGGAAGCTGGCATTTGACGTAGAGATACCTCCGAATACGACAGCAACAATTCATGTTCCTGGCTCATCGGCTGCCGAAATTTCTGAGAGCGGCAAGGCTTTATCGGCCGTGAAAGAAATAAAAACAACAGGAGCGGAAAACGGGTATGTTATTCTGACTCTGGGTTCAGGCTCCTATCATTTTACAGGATCGCTGCCCGGGCATTAGACTATTTGCAGTCTACCATACCATGCAGATAATTCTCGGCATCATCTTTCACTTCATTGGCGGATTTGCCTCCGGCAGTTTCTATATGCCCTATAGAAAAGTGAAGGATTGGTCCTGGGAAAGCTATTGGATAGTCGGGGGGTTATTTTCCTGGCTGATCGTTCCGCCCCTGGCAGCCTGGCTTACCCTGCCTGGATTCTCGGAAATCATCAGCATGACTTCTTTTGCCACCCTGCAATTCACCTTCACCTTCGGAGTATTGTGGGGCATTGGTGGTCTCACCTATGGCTTGGGCGTTCGCTACCTGGGTATGTCATTAGGAAATTCTGTGGTATTGGGTTTCTGCTCTGCATTCGGTGCCCTGGTTCCCTCCATCTACTACAACTTCTTTCACACACGGGGAAAAACCACGTTTACAGAATTATTCTCTACTTCCTGGGGCCGGGTCGTCCTGTCGGGCGTAGTCCTTTGCCTTCTTGGCATCTACATTTGCGGGAAGGCCGGCCTGCTGAAAGAACGTGAATTGTCCGATGTCGACAAGAAAAAAAGTGTGGCTGAATTTAGTCTGGTGAAGGGCCTGTTCGTCGCCATCACATCTGGAATTCTAAGCTCTTGTTTCAACTTTGGAATAGAGGCCGGCAAGCCTATGGCAGAGGCGGCTGTAGCCTCCGGACTAAATCCATTGTATCAAAACAATGTCACCTACGTGGTCTTGCTATGGGGAGGATTGCTTACCAATTTCGTCTGGTGCATGCTCCTCAACAGGAGAAACCATTCGTTTGGTGATTATGCGAATGCAAAAGCACCTCTCGTCAGGAACTACCTGTTCTCGGCCGCTGCGGGAACCATGTGGTTTTTGCAATTCTTCTTTTATGGCATGGGTGAAAGTAAGCTGGGTAACGGAGCAAGCTCCTGGATTTTACACATGGCCTTCATAATACTTGTTGCGAATGGCTGGGGGGTCGCCATAAGAGAATGGAAAGGGGTAAGCAAAAAGACTAAAACTACTATCACGGTTGGGATCATCACCATCATCCTTTCTGTGTTGGTGGTGGGCTATGGAAATTCAATCAAGGACGTCTCTTAGGGCGACGCCGGCCTAGCGGCAGGCAGGTGTTGAGGTCATAAATGGCACGGTTATTAAAGATGTCCTCAAATGAGATCGATGGATTTTTTTAACTTTATTACATGTCTGCCATGACAAAAAACTTTAAGCATGTACGTTTCCTCTGGAATGAGGCGAAAGCATCCGAATTGGCTAAGGATGAAGTGGCCTTATTGGTATACCGTTCCAACTTGTTGGGAGCCGATTTACGACTGACCAATTATGGTGGTGGCAATACATCGTGTAAGGCCATGGCCAAGGACCCACTCACGGGCAAGGATGCTGAAATCTTGTGGGTAAAAGGTTCAGGCGGCGATTTGGGAACGATGAAAAAAAACGGCCTGGCTGCCTTATATCTTGACCGCCTGAACACGTTGAAAAAAGCTTATCGGGGACTGGAACATGAAGATGAGATGGTTGGGCTCTTCAATCATTGTGTTTATGATTTGTCATCCAAGGCACCTTCGATAGATACTCCCCTTCACGCTTTCCTTCCTTATAAACACATCGATCACTTGCATCCGGATGCTGCCATCGCCATCGCGGCGTCCAAGGATGGAAAAAAAATCACCCAGGAATTGTTTAATGGGACCATCGGCTGGGTTGAGTGGCAACGCCCTGGCTTTGATCTTGGTTTGAAACTGAAGAAATGCGTAGATGAAAATCCTGGAATCCGCGGCATCATTTTAGGGTCTCACGGTTTGTTCACCTGGGGAAACACAGCTTACGAAAGCTATCTCAATACGCTGGAGGTTGTAGAAAAATGTGCAGACTATATACAGCAGAACTTCGGCAAGCATGGACCCGTATTTGGAGGCGCAAAACTTGAGTCGCTGGACAAGAATCATCGGTTAGACCAAGCCGCATGCCTCGCTCCCACTTTGCGTGGTTTGTGCTCAAGCCACACCCGGATGGTAGGCCATTTTACTGACGACGAACGCGTACTTGAATTTATTAATTCAAAAGACCTCGTCCGGCTGGCACCTATGGGCACTAGTTGTCCTGACCACTTTTTGCGCACCAAGATCAGTCCGCTCGTATTGGATATCACACAGGAAGAAGAGCTTAGCAATTCAAAAGCAATTCGGGAAAAACTCATGCCCCAGTTCGAAGCCTATCGGGACCTGTACAAAGTCTATTATGAAAAGTGCAAACATCCCAACAGCCCAGCTATGCGTGACCCAAACCCTGTGGTCATTCTCTATCCGGGTA
>JAYWDR010000459.1:0-3576 GCA_043779735.1 Cyclobacteriaceae bacterium
AAGGATTTTGTGATGCGCACACAGCCCGTTGCAGCAGACTGGCTACCCCTCGACAAAGAGAGAAAGCGAAATGCATATATCAGCAATAATTTTAAGACCTACCTGGTTCCTCCCGGCAAGTACAACGTGAATATGGTGACGGGTACTCAGAAGTTCAGCAGTTCTGTCAATATCCTGAAAGACCCGCATTCTGATGGTACGTTGGATGATATCAAAGCACAGACTGAAATGCTGGCAAACATGCACCGCGACATCAACACGGTAGTAGGCATGGTAAATGAGCTTGAGTTGATACGCCGGCAAGTGTACGACTTGCGCGATGTGCTCAAAACCAAGAGCAACAACAAGAAACTGGTGGCGTCTGCAAACAAACTCGACAGTGCCTTGATGACCATGGAGGGTAAGTTGGTGCAATTAAAGTTTACTGGCACCGGACAAGACGACGTTCGTTATCCTGAAATGCTCGCTGGAAAGATCGGTTATCTCGCCGGTACAGTAGCGACAGCCGACTTTGCTCCAGCCGACCAGCATAAAGAAGTGTACACGATGCTGAAAGGAAAACTTACCCAAAGCCAGAATGAAATGGAGGCGTTGATGAAAAGTGACGTGGCAGGGTTTATGAAACAATTGGAGGAGAGTGACATCAAACCTGTAATTATGAACTGGAAGAAATAGTTTTGGCCTTTTCGAAGAAGCATCTTCTGAGCCTATGTGGTGCTTTTCCACGAAAATTCAGAACTTAGTCCCATGATCAAGCGAAAACAGTTTCTTCAAACTGTCCTTTCCGCCTCTATGGGCACTGCCTTGTTTGGATTCATGGACACCTCACGATCGCAACATCTTGATGCTGCCGATCAGAGGTACCTGACATTCGACTTCCATTGTCACCCGGGTCGCTTTCACAGAAGAGGCCTTACCGACTATGAAGGCGACGTAGCAATTCTCAAAACCATCCTTGCGATGAATGCAAGTCATCTGTCGGGGGCGATGTTTAGCCTTGTTGCAGACACCCTGATTATCAAACCAGGACCCACCGGCGTCAGCGTTGAAAGACCCTATGCTCCGGGCGAGGCGTGGAAGGAGTACCAACGGCAGCTAATTAGTATGAAGGATTTCTTTCAGGGGGCGGACGTGCGACTCTCGACCCGTGCCAGTGACCTTGCTAATTTTGCAAAGCAAGATAAAGTGGCTGCTTTCATTGCCTGTGAAGGTGGTGACTTCCTGGAAGGGCGATCAGAACGACTCGGTCAGGTCTATCAAGACGGTGTCCGTAGCATCCAGCTTGTCCACTATGCTCAGAATGACATCGGCGATCTGCAAACGGAAAACAGCTTTCATAACGGCCTTTCAAAATTCGGTAAAGAAGTGGTGCAAAAAATGAATGTGCTCGGCATGGTCATCGATGTGGCGCATGCCTCGTATAAGACCACAAAGGATGTCGCCGATGCTAGCCGGAAGCCGATCATTCTTTCCCACAGTATCCTGGCAATGGAAGCGGACCGGCCGATTGCTAAAAGGGCAATTACTCCAGACCATGCAAAGGTGGTAGCGCAAACAGGTGGCGTCATCGGGTGCTGGCCATCTGGTTTTAACAAGAGCTTCAGTGAATTTGTCGACAATACTTTACGCATGGTGGATGTGGCTGGCATTGATCATGTGGGACTTGGCACTGACATGGACAGCAACTTCAAGCCCGTCCTGGACAACTACGCGCAGCTTCCAGAATGGGCTGATGCTCTTAAGGCCAAAGGACTTTCTGATGGTGAAGTTCAAAAACTTTTGGGCGGCAACGCGTTGAGAGTACTAAATCAAATTCTTTAGGGTACGAAAAAAAATCATTCAGGATCTCCCTTTAGAGGAAAATATCAATGCGTAACTTACATTATCCCCTATACGCATTGCTTGCCGTGATATTCACATTTATAATCCATGAATTTGCACACTGGTCGATGGGGGAATTGCTAGGGTACGACATGGTAATGACGCTCAATACAGTTTATCCCGTGAAAGGGATTTATAATGCTGACTGGCACTATACACTCATCAGCGCTGTTGGTCCGTTGACTACATTGCTAGAGGCTGTGGTGTGCTACCTATTAATCAAAACATATTCAACAAGGCATTTATACCCATTTCTATTCACTTGCTTCTACATAGAGTTATTGTCCGGAATCATGAACCTGAGACATCCCAATGACCTGGGTAGAATTAGCACTGCATTCGGTCTTGGCCTATTGACAATACCTGCTATTTCCATCTTCATTCATGCAGTCATGGTATACAAGACTTCAAAAAGAGAGCAGTACCCCATCAGAGTTAATCTTGCCACCTTGTGGATCATGCTGTTTTCATCCGTCTGGATATTGAGTAATCAGCTATACAAAATAATTCTTATCGGTCAGTGATGAAATAATAACATGAAAGTATCTTCCTCTATCATCCAATACTGCCTCGCCTGCTTTTTGCTAAGCGCGATAGCGGCCCATGCCCAGGAAAAAATTGAATGGAGCGCTTCCAATAAAATTACTCTCAATGATTTTAAAGGTTCTGCTCCCGATCCATCGACCAAGCAGTCTTTGATCGCCAGGACCGGCGTTGAATCCAGACTCACCGGCCCTGACATTAAAACCATGAAGAACTTCAACAAACAGATTACCACCTATTTTTTTCCTGCTGATTCGTGGATTCTCCAGAGCGACAAATCCCGGCTCACTTATTTTTTGACACTCTTCGACTTGAACGAGTGGATGGCCCGCGAACTTCGAAAACAATGCAAGGAAAACAGAAAGCAGGTGATCGCAGGCCAATTTGATATCATTTACTTTAAGGTAAACAATGAGTTTGCCGGGATCCGCGAGCAATATGACCAGGAGACAGACTATGGAAGCAATAAGGCAACTCAACAGCAATGGGAAACCAAGATTCACGAGCGCCTCAGCTCACTTTCAGATTTTTGCAAACTCTGCGGATCAAAGAAATAGGGTTCTCCCGATGATTTCAGCATTTACATGGTACAATTAAGCCTATGGCCTAGTCCCGCTTTGTCAAGTTGTATTCGGAAGCCCGCAGGGCTGACATTACTATAGAGATACAAGCAAAATCACGAGCATCAACCCCGAAGGGGTAGCATAATTTCACCCCTTCGGGGTTTATCAAAAATGCAGACAACCTTTCTACAATAATTTCAGCCCTACGGGATTGCAACTTGACAAAGTAGGACTAATAGTCAAAATAAATTAACCTCCTCGGTATGGAATCGGTCTTTCCCTCTCATCCTGGTAGTACATATTTAAAACCCAACTACTATGAAAACATGGAAAGCTGTCATCATCGCATTATTTGCTGTCGGCACCCTTGTGCTGCTATCGTTTACCTTCCGAAACGACCGTAAACTAAAGCACCGAACCACTTATCGCTCCATCCCCAAAGGTTGTGTATTTCGAACCGTGATGGGCGAGGAGTCTTCGGATTCAAGTTTCGTCTTTTTCACGCCTGAGAAAGCACTCCTATCCATAGAGCGCGGACTCAACTGGATTGTAAAAGCACAAAGTCAAAGCGGTGGCTGGGGGGCCGGCA
>JAYWDR010000460.1:0-3569 GCA_043779735.1 Cyclobacteriaceae bacterium
AACCGGGAATTGCAGCAGAGCAAAGAAGTCAGCAGGGCTTCCCGGTGCAAACTTTATAAAAGGTGCGGGTATCGTCCACACATACGTTGACCCTACAGGTTGTGACGTTGAAGAATAAAACAAAACAGATGGACCCGTACAAACTGTAGCGGCGCCTAAGATCGCATTGGAGAAGGGCAAAGGATTTATGGTGACTACAACAGGTACGAAGACAGGGACAGTCGGGCATACACCATCTGTTGCGAAAACATTATAGGTTGCTGTGATTGGGACTGCTGTCAGATTCACTAAAACATCCGTGATGTGCATTGCATTACTTTGAAGTTCCCCTGCCACTCCACTTGGGTTGGCCGATCCCTGAGGAACACCAGCGGACATCGTGGGTGCAGCCCAGGTAAACCTGGCTGTGGCAGGAAGAGCTAACGGAGCAAGTAATATCTTGTAGTTAACAGCACTGCCACTGCAAATCGGTTTGGTTTGATTTGGTGCTACTACTGGTGCGGGACGTGTTGTCACGATGACCGGAACCGCTGCACCGGCGCAGCCAAGAGGGGTTCTGGGCGTGATGGTGTAGGTTGTAGTAGTTGGAGAGCCGGTGGTGTTAGTAAAAACATCAGTAATATGGAAGGTGCCCGGAGGATCTGCATTAATGCCAGCATTGGGTGTCCCAGGTAGGCCTCCATCGGGATCAGGCCAACTTAGTATGGTGCCAGCCGGAAAATTAAGAGTCGGATCCAGCTTAACTTCATAGTTGACAAGGCTACCGCTGCAAGCACTCGCGGTCTGCCCCGCTAATATTTTTGGCAAAGAGTTTAATGTTATAATAACGTCATCGGAGGTATTGAGACAAGCGCCCGGTACTGGAGCAACGGTTGAACCGGCTAATGCACTTGATGCGGTCCATCGCAGGGTGGTACTGATAGGCGCCAATCCGGCGGCGGGGGCAGGTAATCCGGTAACTGTTGTGGTCGCACTGTTCGCGTCAGCGAAAGAAATGGCGGAGGTTGGATCTTTTACAACGATATTATCAATCGCAATCCTCTCATTAGCAGCATTGACACTCATCTTCACAAAAATCTGAAGTGTCATCGGTCCAGAGGGTGCGGGGGGTACAGCAAAAGCGGTTGCTGTTAGAACACTGCCTGCAACTGAAAATGGCATAGTTCCGTTGAGGTAACCATTTGTGTTAAAGGTGGTTGGCGCGCCGCCGTTTAGACTGAAATATACCTGTACATAATCCTCTACCAATTCCAAATTTTGCCCGCCCGTGCACCTGTTAGTAAGTTGGAGGGTAGCTTGTACGGTTGGCAATCCTGAGATATCAATGACCGGGGATATCCAAAGTTCATCCGCCATGTTAGGTATTCCACCAGCTAGCAGGCTACCATTGGTATCATGACCTTCGAACCGCCCCCCTTGTACACTAAAATATCCACCTACACCAGTGAAACTTGAGCCTCCGGGTGCTGGAGATGGTGTAATATTTGGGGCGAGCGGAACCAGGTTTATGGGATCGCTGGTGTCAATGCTCCATCCATTAATACCGGCGGCGCTGGGGGTGTTTGCAATGAAGTTTGTAAAATTCTGGAAGTAGGCAATCTTACCGGGTACCGTCCACGATCCTGCACCTGGGCCAGCGATTGGATTGGCAGCCATGGTGGGAACCAAAGAGCATGCGGGGAATGATAGCGGCAGTGATTGGTCACCGCCTGCCGCCGCTGCGACTACTGAGTTGTCTATGGTGGATATGACGGAAGTCCTTGAAGCACTTACACAAAGAGTGACTGTATTCCTGGTTTCTGCGAAATATGTGCCATTACTTGCAGGAGTAAAATTATTTGAGTTAGCTGCCAGCAATACACCACCTGCAGCTAAGGTATACCAATCAATGGTTAAGATTCCTCCAGGATTTGTTACACTGATTGCAGCAACAGCTCCACTAGAACAGTAGGTGCTGCCCACTGGACCTGTTGGAGCGGCTGGCAACGGGTTCACAGTGAAGCCCAAGTCGATGTTAAAAGTTGTCAAACATCCTGCTAAAGTTTGTATTGAAACTATCCTGACGATATGTGCCGCTGCCACATTAAGCTCTACGTCTGAGAAGGTGATGGCGGGCGTTGGTGCGCTGGCACCATCTGTTGCAAAAACTTTGGTTCTATTCGCACTTCCATCCACTTTATAGGTAAGCGTAAAACCTGGTAGTGTGTTGTTAGGCGCATCCAAATTGAAATTCAAGGTTGGATCACTGGTAGATACTCCGTTAAAGCATGTTGCTATAGGTGTAAGGGAGGGTCCGGAGGTGAAACTGGGAGCAGTGCCTCCGATGGTGACAACCCTACTTGGTGCCATGGCTGTAGCACTGCAACCAGGAATATTACCATCTACGAGGGATGTTATTCTGTATGTTCCGGCTACAAGCGGTCCAACAACTGTGAAAGTGTTGGTAGGTTCATTGATACCAGGAAATGATGTAGTCCCATCCGTATAGGTTAGAGTAAAAGGTGAGGTTCCTGTAAGTGTAAAAATAATATCCGGCGCTGGTGAACCACTACACACCGCTCCTCCACCACTTGCTGCTGAAACCGTCGGTAATGCGTTAATAGTCACTACGGTCGGATTTGAGACCAGGCTCGGACAAACTGAAGGACCGATACCAAAAGTTTGTACTGTATAGCTACCGGTTCCAACTGCACTCAGTACTAGATTTTGCGTGGTAGCTCCTCCTATAGCAATACCGCCGTTATACCATTGGTAGGTATTAGCCAGTAAAATGCTGGAAGTAAGTGTAACGGAAGGCCCAACGCAAAAAGTCGTAGCACCCGAAGGCGTGATCGTGGGTTGAGGCGGAGTGGGATTTACAATAACGATTGCATCCGTGCTAAAGGCCGGAGGGCATGATAGACTATTTTGTACCACCGCATGGAACCTGTAAGTAGTCTGAGCACCTGCAACAATCGGCACAAGGGGTGTGAGGGCAAGGCTTGTGAGAGGATTAGCAATTCCCAGTAGACCTTCGGCCGCAAATGCCCCCCCATTAACCGATTTCTCCCAGCCAATAATATTTCCTTTGAATGTGGCCGTGGCAATGTTAATACTTATAGGAGCAACAGCTGCCAACTCACAAATCGTTTGAGATGCAGGTGTAGTGACGCCGCCATTGCTTTGGGCAAATACCTGGACCGAAAGAGGAACGTCGGCATTTTTGCAAGGCAGAGCTGTAAGGCTATAGGGATTTATTGTAAATGGAGCAGGGCGAACAGGAAGAGGACTCGTCACCGTCGTAAAAGGGGCAACGGTTGAATATTGCAGCGCAACATTTACATTGTTCGTCAAGGAATAAACCCCAACCCCAAACGACCCAGCCGCAATACTATAAGTGATCGTAGGTGAATTTCCTAAGATGGGTGCAACTGTTACTACTGCTGGGAAACCTGTATTCCATACATTCACAGTTGGGAGATTGACCTGTCCCACCAACGTATTTGTAACCGTATTTGCAAGAATAATCTTTATGGGCGGTAATGTTGACTCATTGTAAACCCGAGACAATCCATTACAAATAGAACCGG
>JAYWDR010000461.1:0-3569 GCA_043779735.1 Cyclobacteriaceae bacterium
AATGAACTCAGTCAGGGGCAGGCGCAACGGGTGGCCATCGCAAGAGCATTGTTGAACAAACCTTCCATCATTCTGGCGGATGAACCGACTTCAGCTCTGGACGATCATAATTGTGAACGGGTGATAGACTTATTATCGGAGGCATCCGCTCAAAACAATGCGACTCTGATTGTGGCTACCCATGACCAGCGGCTCAAATCCAAAATCAATAACCTCATCCAACTTTAATTCCATTGCTATGAGTATGTTTTCACTGGTATGGAATTACCTTAAAGCCAAGCCTCTTAATACCGTCCTCAATATCATTTTACTGGCCCTTGGCATTGCGATGATTACCGTGCTCCTGTTATTTAACAACCAATTACAAGAAAAGATTTCTACGAATGCGAAAGGCATTGACCTGGTCGTGGGAGCGAAGGGGAGTCCGTTGCAACTAATTTTGTGCAACATCTTCCAGATCGACTTCCCGACCGGTAACATCAAGCTTTCTGAAGCAGAAAAAGTAGTACGTCACCGCATGGTTAAAAAAGCAATTCCATTGGCGCTGGGTGATAACTATAAAGGCTATCGGATTGTGGGCACAAAGCGTACCTATGCAGAACTTTATAATGGCGATCTGGCGGAGGGCAAGTGGTGGAAAAAAGATCTCGAGGTGACTGTGGGCGCAACGGCAGCGAAGCTGACTGGATTAATAATTGGAGATTCATTTACCAGTGCCCACGGACTTACTTCGGAAGGCCATGATCATGAGAACAAACGTTATCGGGTGGTAGGTATTCTTAAACCAGCCAACAATGTAATGGACAACCTGATCCTGACCAATGTTGAAAGTATCTGGAACGTTCATAAGGCCTATGATTCAATTGCCATCGTTCCTCAACAACCCTCGTCGATTGTTGCCAGTGTAGAACAAGGCGATTCTGTCAGGGAAATCACTTCGCTACTGATTCAATACAGAAATCCTTTGGCCGTGATACAGTTACCGCGATTTGTTAACAATAACAGCAGTCTTCAAGCTGCATCTCCTGCTTTTGAGATCGCGCGTTTGTTTTCAATCATGGGTGTTGGAGCAGAGCTACTTGGAGGGTTTGCCTTTGTGCTGATATTTATTTCAGGGCTTAGCATTTTTATTGCTTTGTACAATTCTTTAAAAGAACGCAGGTATGACCTGGCCATCATGCGCTCCATGGGCGCCAGCCGCAATAAATTATTTGTTTTTATTGTAATGGAAGGAAGTTTTCTTACCCTGCTCGGAAGTCTATTCGGACTTGTGTTCGGGCATGGTGTGCTGTGGATATTTACAGTGTGGGTAGTTGAAAGTCAGAAAACGGGCGTTTCGGCAGCAGTTTTCTATGTGGCAGAAGTATACATTCTTGCGGGGAGCATTCTCCTTGGAATGCTTTGCTCGATCATTCCGGCTATTGAAGCCTACCGTACGGACATTCACAAAGTTTTGGCTGGCAATTAATTTCAATAAAAATTATTTCCCTATGAGTACAAAGGCACCCCAGTAAAAGGGTTCGGGATACTCTTTTCGCAAGGATCTTTGGGCACTAACAAAAGCATTCCTGATATTTTTTTCTGTAGAAAGGTTTCCATAAAATAAGGTCATCAGCTTTTCGGTGGCCAGGTCATCCACTTTCCACAGTGACATGATGATGTTGTGTGCGCCGGCAATCAGGAATGCCCGCTGCAATCCATAAACACCTTCACCTGTTCTTACCTCCCCGCTGCCCGTTTCACATGCTGACAACACTACCAGTTTGGTGCTGTCCAGTGCCAGGCTGCTTGCTTCGTAGGCAGTGAGTACACCGTCTTCTCCCAGGAATTCTTCTGCATTCTTTACGCCGGAGAAAATCAGTCCCGATCGCAGCATGGGATTCAATCCGGAGCCTTCCACGAAAAATCCATGTGTGGCGATGTGAAGCAAAACCGGGTTGCGGACGGACTTCAGCTTATTTTCAGAAGCATCATCTCCAAGAAAAGCCTGTGTCTTCCAGCCGGCAGCCGTCAGGACTTTGCTGCCGTTGGTAATTTCTATTTTCGTCCCGGGCAGGTCTTTGAAATCCGTTTCTTTCATTGCCTCCATCTGAAAATTGGGGACATCCCGCCGGGCAGCTGCTTCGGTTGAAGGTCTGGACAATTGAAAATTGGGTTGACCGAAAAACACGGCATTCCCCCTGACCATAGTATTTTCACGCTGGAGGATATCCTTCAGATTGCTGAGCAAGACGATTTCGACGTTGTCTTCCAGGTAGCCGCCAACTCCCTGCAACAGGTTGATGTTGATTTGGTTGTAAACCCCATCTCCCGAAAAATAAAGTGTCTTATAAGTACTGGTTTTTTTTCCTATAGGACTCCAGAAAGCGTGATAGAGGGTTGTGTCGAAATTGTCCAGCAAGACCTGATTTTTGAAAAGCCTGAAGTAACGGTCTTCCAGTTCATTTCCATTTTTCAGAAGAGCGTAATCAATGCGATCGTGCGCGAGAACTAAAGCAAAATACAAGATCGTGTCATTTAGCGCGTAAACGGGTTGATGGTTTTCTTTGATCCATGAATTGATCCCCAGTTTTCTCACACGAATGATTTCGACGGCCACCTCTTGCGGACCGAGTCGTTTTTGAATATCCTGGTAATTGAATTGAACCTCCTGGGTATTGGCCAGAGAGGCCACTTTGCGTGAAACTGATTTTTCAAGGGCTTTGATCTGCTCTTCATATCCGGCAACTTCTACTTTGCTGCTCTTCCTAAAAACTTCACGGGATGCTTTGTTTTTGAGAAGTGATAGCAGGCGGTATTCACGGATCAATGAAGAGTCGCCGCTCGTGTAAATAGCCTGCCGTATCTTCATAGAATTGCTCAGCAGAAGTGCTTTTGTCTTTAGTCTGAAGTTGACCATACTTTCCAAATAGCCGGCGTTGTTTTTGTTCTCTGAGAGGGCGGTGATTACCAGGGAATTGAAAATGTCAAAATCGTCGCGGGTACGATTGAACATGGTTTCCTTTTCTCCCTCACTGAGGGTATTGAAGACTTTGTTGATGTTATGAAGGTGGACTTCAAGTAACGTTTGGGCCATAGCAAGTGATTCGTCAATTCTGTGGAGCCGGTAAAGACAGATTGTCTTGGTTTGAAGAAGTATGGGAAGATCCTTGAGAGAATCCGGGCTTTGGGTAATACCGCTTTCAACAACCTTGAGAGCTTCAGTACTATTGCCCTCCATCAATAAAATCTGACTCCTGAAGAATGTTATTTGAGGCTTAATGCCGGCATAACCCCGCAGCGCTCCCCGGTAGGAGGAGAATGGGCCAGCGTAAAACTTCACGGTTTTTTTCAGAAAAGATTTTGCTTCTGCAAGACGTCCTTGCCGGATACATACTTCCGTCATGCCTGTGAAATATGTCCCATAAGCGGATTTTAGTTTTTCATTATTGAACCGCGTCCGATTTAGTTCGGTGTTCAGTTTAAAAAGGTAAACTTCACTGTTTTCGGTTTGGCTAATGTTGAGATAAAATTCTGCCATGTTCTGCAAATTGAAGATCCGGTGGGGTGAACCCCGTGAAAAGTGCAGG
>JAYWDR010000462.1:0-3554 GCA_043779735.1 Cyclobacteriaceae bacterium
GGGGCCTCACAAGCTGCCAGGGAAACGGCCGCAACACTGAAACCCATCATCTTAAGAAAATCCCTGCGCGAATGGCCGGGATCTTCCTCGACTCCGAGGTCGACAAATTCCTTGTCAGCATTCTTTATGAAAGAAGCGTCGTTCTTGAGTTGTTCCAGCCCTTTCCAATATATCTTTTTATTATTACCCATAGAGTTGGTCGTTCCTTTAATGCGTTGTTAGTTATTCGTTGTTCTAATAATGACACTTTGAACATTCGAGCCCACCGATATCTTCCACCTTCATGGTCTTCTTGCTTTGGTTGTGAAGTTCTACTAGCTTATCGTAATAGGCATTGCCTTTGGTATTCACGTCTGTCTTCCGGTGACAATCGATACACCAGCCCATGGTTAACAGGGAATATTGTTTTACCACATCCATCTCCTGGATTGGACCGTGGCAGGTTTGACACACTACACCAGCTACATTTACGTGTTGGGAGTGGTTGAAATAGGCAAAGTCAGGAAGGTTGTGGATACGCACCCACTCAATCGGCTTGGTAGTGCCAGTATAAGTAGAGGTTAATGGATCAAACCCTACGGCCGCATAAATTTTGGAGATCTCTCCTTCTCCGGTGATGGTTCCCACCTTGATCTGCGAATGACAGTTCATACAGATATTTGGCGAAGGAATGTTTGCTTGTTTTCCTTTCGCAGCACCGGTGTGGCAGTATTTACATTCAATTTCAAACTGACCGGCATGAATTTTATGAGAGAATGCGATGGGTTGCTTGGGCTGATAGCCCTGCTGTACTCCTATTGAAAAGGCTCCATCTATGACAGTCTTGAATGTTATGGCAGAGACAATGAAAATCACTAGGAACACAAACCCCGGACTTCTTATTATAGAACCAAAGGTAAAAGGAGAGTTTACAATCTCCTTGTCCTCCGGACTTAAGTCCTTTTGGTCAAGGTACTTTCTTAAAGCCCCGATAATGAGTGCGAGGATGACCACCAGTAGAATCAGGATGATGATCATCCCCACGAGGATGGCATCCAGATAGGCTGATGGGACCCCCCCCGCACCGCCACCAGCAACTTGTGTTCCTCCGGCAGGGGTAGCAGCTACATCAACTTTGGCAGCTTCGGCCTTTACATAAGCCAGGATATTGAGGATTTGATCATCCTTGAAGCTGGTAAAAGCCGTCATCTGGCTTTTTGCATATTCTATGTAGATCTTATTGGCATATTCATCTCCGCTGGCGATAACCTTGGCGGAATTTCTCACCCAGGGGATCGTCCAGGCGATGGAAGGCACTCTCGTCTCGAATCCAGCCAGGGCAGGACCGATCAATTTCTGCTTAACCCGATGGCAGGTTTTACAATTGCCGTTGAATAGAGCTTCGCCTGCGCTGATAGCCGCAGGGTCCGTGGGGATTTCCTGAGCTTGAAGTGAGAATGATAGCAGTAGACAAACGAGAGTGGGCGTAATACGAGTGTTGAAACCGGAGATCAAACGCTTCATCATGTGGTGTAGGATTCCGCCTTTTATACGGAGGTGCACAAATCTACACTCCCATGTCATTATTTCAAATATATTTCTGGGCTTTGGCATGATTGTTCAGGTCGACAGAATTGTGCTTTTACCTTACTAAATTGATTGTTTAAAATTTAATGACATATCCTTCCTCGTACAATTTAGAATCTTTTTAAATTAAATACATTTTCGTCAAAATTTAGCCCAAAATGACACCTTTTGAGTTTGTTACAGTCCTTATCTCCATCATCCTCGGGCTTGGAATCACACAAATCATGTCGGGCATCGCCGACCAGATTCATCAGTGGGATAAAGTGAAACTCTACTGGCCCCATATGCTTTGGGTTGTTCTTGTCTTTGTGTTGCACGTACAACAATGGTGGCTGACATATGAATTACGGGATATTACATCCTGGCGGCTACCCTTTTTCTTATTTGAGATTCTGTACCCTATCAATCTCTTCATTCTGGCGCGAATACTTTTTTCTTCCGCAGGTGAAGGAGCATCTCATGACCTGAAAAAATTCTACTTTCAGAATTACCGCAAGTTTTTCATCATGGTGATCATCTTGTCGGCCCTCTCCGCGATCGAAAACATTGTCATCTATGGACTTGGGGTCGACGGGTGGCTGGTGAACATTATTTTATTGACCGGATTACTGGTCGTTGCCACGAAAGACATCCGGACCGAATGGCTGCATCGACTGATTGCCATCGCGTTGTTATTATCAATGATCATTGGTATTGTGTTGCATATTGATGATTGGAAAATATCTGCATAGATTTTTATTTTTGATTGCCTCGGATCCTAACATGTATGATGCGGGCCATGTAAATTCGGCATTCCATAGACAAATTATCTGTGGCCCACCATTTCAAATTTGACATTTATTCCCTGAGCTGCTCTCCGGGCTACAAACAGGGCGTCCCTATGGGACGCAAATTCACTTGGAGATATAATCATATGGCGATTTGTTGATTTATCGGAAAATCTTGGCGTCCCTTTGGACTCAGTTAGTTGGTGGGTAACTTTGAACTTTAGATCTGAAACCTGAAAATGTCTCTCAACACCTTTGCTCCCCGCGCCACTTTCCTCCGACCCGAGGGTCTCCCTCAACTTTCAAAAAACGCTTCGGTCATCGTAGTTGGTGCGGGAGCTTTCGGGGGATGGACCGCATTATCGCTATTGCGAGAAGGTTTGAAAGTGAAACTCATCGACGCCTGGGGGGCAGGTAACTCAAGAAGCAGTTCAGGCGACGAAACAAGGGTAATCCGGTCAACCTACGGAGCTAATGAATTTTATTTTGACATGAATGTGCGGGCCTTGCAACTCTGGCAGGAAAATGAAAGTCATTGGGGCCAGCAGCTCTTTTTTAATACCGGCGTGCTATGGTTTTGCTACGAAGAGAAAACACCTCTGGTGGACGAATCTATCCCTTTCGCCAAAAAGCATAAAATGATGTATGAACGGATTGAGGTTGCTGAACTGAAGAAAAGATTTCCGTTGGTTCACACTAAAGATATTCATCACGCCTGGTTTGACCCGTATGGTGGGTATCTCAAAGCCAGAGAAAGTTGTCAGGCCGTGAAAGATGCATTTATTAAAGAGGGAGGAAATTTCATACAGGGATTTGTAATACCCGGGAAGATCCGATCCGGAAAGCTGAATGAGATACATTTGTCGGATGGCCCCTCACTGCAAGCCGATGCTTATATCTTTGCCTGCGGTCCCTGGATGGGCAAAGTATTCCCGGAAATGTTGGGCAACAAGATAACGTGTACTCGTCAGGAGGCATATTATTTTGGAGTACCTGAAGAAGAGGCTGCACACTATGACGGCATGCCCGCATGGGTGGATGTCGATGGCAAAGATTTTTATTATGGGATCCCCGGTAATGCACAACGAGGATTTAAAATCGGTGTCGACCGGCGTGGTGAGATATTTGACCCTACGCTTGGAGACCGGATCGCCAACCCGGAAGTATTATCCCATGCCCGGAACTTTATCGCACACCGTTTTCCGGGATTGAAGAATGCTC
>JAYWDR010000463.1:0-3529 GCA_043779735.1 Cyclobacteriaceae bacterium
TAGGAAGACAAAGGAGGGTTACAAAATCAATTTTGAGCACCAAGCTCTGATATATTGCTTGGTCCATCATAGCACGGTTGCCGGGTACTATTCGATGATAAACTGGTCTGCAGATTGCATTTCGTGCCAGTTTCCCTATTTTTGCACCTCATTAAAAATCGGGCCCTGTCGACAAAGGGGCCAAAGCCCGTAAGCTTATGAAAATGTCCTTTTGGTTTTTCAACCTTTCTCTTCTTCATTCTCATCGGCCATTCTTTCTTACCCCTGAGCCATATAGCTCCCAAAGAATCAACGTCATACTATAGAAATAAACATTCAAGCAATGAAATTATCTGCATTTAAGTTTGACCTTCCCAACAACCTGATTGCGCTTCATCCTGCTGAGAACCGCGACGATTCACGGATGATGGTCATCCACCGGGACACAGGCAAAATAGAACACAAAGTCTTCAAAGACATTCTGAATTATTTTGATGAAGGTGATGTGTTTGTAGGAAATGATACCATGGTATTCCCTGCCCGCCTGTATGGGCGAAAGGAAAAAACCGGAGCAAAGATAGAGGTGTTCCTGCTGCGCGAATTGAATGCTGAAATGCATCTCTGGGATGTACTGGTTGACCCGGCGCGCAAAATCCGTGTGGGAAACAAACTCTACTTTGGCGATGGTGATCTTGTGGCAGAGGTAATTGACAACACAACATCTCGTGGTCGTACCATTCGGTTCTTGTTTGATGGAGACTCAGAGTCTTTCGACAAAATTGTTGAGGCGCTAGGCGAAACGCCACTTCCAAAATATATCAAAAGAAAAATTGAGCCAGCTGACAAAGAGCGTTTTCAGACGATTTACGCAAAGAAAAAAGGGGCTGTGTCCGCCCCCACGGCAGGCTTGCACTTCACAAAGCAGATCATGAAGCGAATGCAACTAAAAGGCATTGACATGACCTATGTAACGTTGCATATTGGCCTCGGCACATTCAGGGCAGTGGACGTGGAAGACCTCACGAAGCACAAAATGGATTCGGAAAACTTCATAGTCGGGTCGGAGGCAGTCAAGATTGTGAATAACGCCTTGGACACTAAGAGCAAGATCTGCGCCATCGGCACCACCTCCATGCGCTCGCTGGAGACAGCAGTATCAGCCAGCAATCGACTGAAAGAACGCGAAGGCTGGACTGACAAATTTATCTTCCCGCCATACGACTTTAAAATCTGTAGTGCGCTGGTGACCAATTTTCATCAGCCGGAGTCAACGCTCTTGATGATGGCTTGTGCTTTTGGGGGCTACGATCTCACCATGCAGGCTTACCAATTAGCCAAAAAGGAAAAATATAAGTTCCTGACATATGGCGACGCTATGCTTATACTATAAGTTCAAAGGAGTTGTCAAACCTTGTTGAATATGCCCTGATCGTTGCCGGAGGAAAAGGCACACGGATGAAAAGCAGTATGCCCAAACAGTTCATCGAATTGAATGGCACACCTATTTTGATCCACACGCTGAAGGCGTTTTGCCGCTATTCAGATTCCATCGTGATCGTGCTGGTGTTGCCGGAAGAAGATTTTGAAACATGGAATGCCCTTGCGGCAACACATCATTTTTCTAAACCTGTCATCCTGCAAAAGGGTGGTGACTCTCGTTTTCAGTCGGTACGCAACGGCCTGAACGCGTTGACAGGCGAGGGCTTGGTTGCCATCCACGATGGTGCGCGACCCTTGGTTAGCCACGATATCATTAGCGCTTCCTTTCGGCTGGCGGCAGTACACAAGAGTGCTGTAGCAGCAGTGCCGCTGAAAGAATCTATTCGCATGACCGACCAGGCCCCCTTGCCGGCAGGCAGCCTGGCACCCTGGGTAGGTAGTACGAAAGCCATGGACCGTTCCAGTTTCCACCTTATTCAAACGCCCCAGACATTCGATTTACAATTGATCAAAAAGGCATACCAGATAAAAGAGGATCCCAGCCTGACGGATGATGCCAGCGTGGCCGAGCGGTCGGGAATTCCTATCTCATTATTTGAAGGCAGCTATGAGAACATCAAGATCACCACACCGGAGGATCTGGTTGTCGCGGAGGTGTTACAAAAAAAGAAAAGCTGACGATTGTCAGCTTTTGTAATTCATTCTCACTAAAGCATTAGTATTCATCTTCATTAAAGAAGAAATCTTCTTTCGTGGGGTAATCTGGCCAGATCTCTTCTATACTCTCATATGGCTGCCCATCGTCCTCAAGCTCCTGAAGGTTTTCCACCACTTCCAGCGGTGCGCCCGAGCGTATGGAAAAGTCAATTAACTCGTCTTTGGTGGCCGGCCAGGGTGCGTCTTCGAGGTATGATGCCAATTCCAATGTCCAGTACATAGTCGTGTTTAAAATTTCCGCAAAAATAGAATTAAATACTACATAGTCAATAGTCACGGCTCGATAGTTTCAAAAGCAGAAAAGTAACCTCTTTTTGACCCGACAAGGCCTTTTTCAACGATGACTATTGGGCCAAAACAACCATATTTGCCACTTTAATAAAAACCTTCATGGCAGACGAAAAAATAATCTTTTCGATGACGGGCGTCAACAAGATCTACCCGCCCAACAAACAAGTACTGAAGAACATTTATCTGTCCTTTTTCTACGGCGCTAAAATCGGTGTCCTTGGTCTGAATGGATCAGGAAAATCTTCGCTATTGAGGATCATCGCCGGCATAGACAAGGAATTTCAGGGGGAAGTTGTATCTGACCAGAGCTTCACTGTGGGGCTGCTGGAACAGGAGCCACAGCTGGATAAATCCAAGACGGTAAAAGAGATTGTAGAGGAGGGTGTGAAAGAAATTACAGACCTACTGAAGGAATTTGAAGCAATCAACGAGAAATTCGGAGACCCAGCCATCATGGAAGATCCGGATAAGATGGAAAAGCTTATTGAAAAGCAAGGCGCCGTACAAGAGAAGCTAGATGCAGCGGGAGCATGGGAACTGGATCACAAGCTGGAGCGCGCAATGGATGCGCTGCGATGTCCGCCACCTGATGCAAAAGTGGCCAATCTTTCCGGTGGCGAGAAGAGGCGAATCGCATTGTGCCGGTTGCTCCTTCAAGAGCCGGACGTGTTGCTGCTGGATGAACCAACCAACCACCTTGACGCCGAGTCGGTTCAATGGCTGGAGGAACATCTCCGTCAGTATAAGGGTACCATCATCGCGGTAACCCACGACCGTTATTTTTTGGATAATGTTGCCGGTTGGATCCTGGAACTTGATCGTGGTGAAGGCATTCCCTGGAAAGGAAATTACTCCTCATGGTTGGACCAGAAGCAGAAGCGCCTGATGCAGGAGGAGAAAACAGAATCGAAACGGCAAAAAGCTTTACAGAGAGAGTTGGAGTGGGTGCGCATGAACCCGAAAGGGAGACATGCTAAAGGCAAAGCGCGACTCGGCGCCTATGAAAAACTTATCGGACAGGAAGGAAGGGAAAAAGAAGAGAAGTTGGAACTTTATATTCCGCCTGGACCACGCCTTGGAAACAAAGTTATTGTTGCGGAGG
>JAYWDR010000464.1:0-3527 GCA_043779735.1 Cyclobacteriaceae bacterium
CCTTAGTTCCATAAAGGCGGCTGTAGACACTTCCTCCTTGGCAGTGACTGAGGAAGTCGAACCAAACCCGACATCTGATTACGGGAAATCCAAGTTGAAGGCAGAGGAATATATTCAGGGATGTCAACTCCAGGCCGGGAAATGTGTTTACATATTAAGGCCGGCAATGATTCATAGCAAAGGGAACAAAGGCAACCTCAATCTTTTGTACAAGTACGTGAAGTCAGGACTTCCTTACATTTTGGGATCCTACTCGAATCAACGGTCATTTCTGACGGCAGAAAATCTGCATTTTGTGCTGTTAAAATTTTTACAAAATAGTTACCCTCCTGGAATCTATCACCTTGCCGATGATGAGGCTTTGTCCACAACCGAGTTAATTAGAATCATCAGCAAAAGTCTGCAAAAGGAACCCAGGATTTGGAATTTGCCGGTCTCTGTTCTTAACCCACTTTCGAAAATGGCTTCCTTCTTTGGAATGCCTTCAGAGCGGCTGAAAGGCAAACTTACAGAAAGCCTGATTGTTTCGAATACAAAACTTAAAAATACATTGGGCGCTGCCTTACCTTTGAATAGTCAATCGGGGCTGATGAACACCTTGCAATCCTTCCATGAGTAATATCTATTACATCATTTTCTTTGTAGCCCTTGTCGTGTTGGAACTGCTCTATTTCCGGGTGGCCCGATATTACTGCATTCTGGATCACCCCAACAACAGGAGCTTGCACGAAAAACCCACAATCCGCGGAGGCGGCATTATTTTCTATTTGTCAGCGGCATTATTTTTTGCCATTACGATTCGACCCAGCTATTATTTCATCGTTGCGCTGACGTTAGTCAGCCTGGTTGGATTTATAGATGATGTGCGAAGCCTTAGCAGCGTTGCCCGGTTTCTGGTCCAATGCCTGGCTTTTCTTTTAATCATGATGGACCTTGATTTATCTGCTGTCAGCTATTTCATGATAGTGATAATTTTTGTTGTGTCAGTGGGTGCTCTCAATACCTTCAATTTCATGGATGGTATCAATGGATTGACGGGAGGTTATGGGTTTGTGGCCCTGGCAAGCCTGCTGTATGTCAATCATTATAAAATCCATTTTATTGACAGTGATTTTGTCATCGCGATTGCGATGGCAGTGATGGTATTTTGTTATTTCAATTTCAGAAAAAAAGCCGTGTGCTTCGCGGGGGATGTGGGGAGTTTGTCAATCGGTTTCATCATCATTTTTCTGCTTATCAAGTTGATGACTACCTCGGGCAACTATGCGTTCGTCTTCTTACTCTCTGTGTATGGTGTTGACAGCGTACTCACGATCATCCACCGTATCCTCCGAAAGGAAAATATTTTCAAGCCTCATAAACTGCACCTCTTTCAATGGATGGTACATTATTTTAAGATATCGCATCTTCAAATGAGCACTGCGTATGCTTCCTTGCAACTGCTGATTAACATCATCTTAATTCTGTCGTTAAGTTTATCCCTCATGAATCAATATTTTGTTGGTATTTGTATTATTTTGCTTTTGACCATCGCCTATATTTGTATTTTAAATCGAAAGTCTTGACCAAACTTTATAAAAAATAGTGCTGTTGTCCGACTAAAGAAGTTGGAAGGTTAAATGTAAGTTCCGTAGGAACGGTTGAATTTTGTAACAACGGACTTCAGTTCGTTTGTGACGATAACTCAAAATAAAGTTCCGTGGGAACGGGACATATAATAGTTAAGCAAATAAGATGTGCCGAGCCTCTGGCTCTTTATCCGTGCCAATCCGTGAAATCTGTGGCTATAAAAGAATTTTTTGCAAAGGGTATACAGATTGGCACAGATGGTTTCACATTGCATAGAAATCCAGGAACGATTTTACCGTGACCACACTTTATAGAAAATATTGCAAAGCCTTCCTTGATGTCATCCTGGCTGTATTGGTATTAATAGTATTTTCCTGGCTGATTTTATCGCTGCTCGTCATGTATATGATTGCTTTCAAATTCCCCATTTTCTACAGGCATCAGCGTCTTGGAAAAAACGGGAAGCCATTTGCCATGTGGAAATTCCGGACGCTCAATAATGACGACTCATTGTCCCTGGCGGAAAGGAAATTCTGGCTAGGCAGCTTTCTTCGCAAGGCAAGTCTTGATGAACTGCCTCAAATCTGGAACATCCTCAGAGGAGAAATGTCCTGGATCGGACCAAGGGCCCTGCCAGTGGAGTACAGTAATTTGTTCTCCGATGAGCATCGCGTACGTCTCGAAGTAAAACCCGGCCTCACAGGCTGGGCTCAAGTCAATGGCCGCCATTCCATTTCATGGCAAAAGAAATTTGAATTCGATAATTATTATGTCAGGAACCTCACATTTGGCCTTGACCTTCGTATCTTTTTCAAAACGATTGGCTTAGTTTTATCCTTTAAGAAAGACATCTCATTGGAAGAAAAACCATTCACAGAATTGAAGAATATAGCCATTTACGGTGCGGGAGGTTTTGGGAGAGAGACTGCACTCCTGATACAGCAAATAAATGCTCAAACTAAGCATTGGGAGATGATTGGTTTCTATGATGATGGGATAATCCAAGGAACAAAAGTAGATACGTGGAGTATCCTGGGTGGTATGAAGGAATTGCAAATGGCGAAAGAGCCCTTAAGCATTGTAGTTGCTGTTGCCGACCCTGCCATTCGCAAATCTATTGTTCACAGCCTTTCAAAATGTCATCTTGACTTTCCATCGATTGTTCATCCATCTTGCCAGACGGGTGATGCTAACAATCAATTTGGGAAAGGATGCATACTGACAGCGGGAGTCATATTAACCACCGGAATCCACCTTGGGGATTGTGTTATCATCAATTTACAGACAACTCTGGGCCATGATGTGTGGATTGGAGAATTTACAACCGTAATGCCAGGATGCAGCATTTCTGGCAATGTCAAAATAGGAGAATCCTGCATGATAGGAACGGGCGCGCGAATTCTTCAAAATCTTAACGTCGGCGAACAGTGTAAGATAGGGGCGGGTGCCGTTGTTACCCGGTCTTTTGCTGCCGGTAAGACCATCGTGGGGGTCCCTGCTGATGAAAAATAGTTTAATTGCCCCTCGGTCTGTGTCCTCACAAACCGAAATGAAACCGCAACGAAACCGCAACCATTACCTATCACCGAAGCAACTATCCAAGACCGAACCTTATAAATGATTAGTGAATCGCCTCTTCAACAATTCCGACCTGCGCTCAGGTTCCTGATGCTGTTTGTAGCCGTGTATGTGGCCGGAAATATATTGTATGGACTATACATTGAATCATACAGGCCAGCACCGGATCCGGCAACAGCGTGGGTCACTAGCCAGGTCGCTCTTATGCTGACACTATTTGATGAGCCGGTCGCGGTGGTGATCAGCAAAGATGGACCAACCGTTCTGCTGAATAATCAAACAAGGACAGTACTGCGGGTTTATGAAGGATGTAATGGACTCAATGTCTTCATTGTATTCGTGTCCTTCCTGGTCGCCTTTGGGGGGAAGATCAAAAACAT
>JAYWDR010000465.1:0-3479 GCA_043779735.1 Cyclobacteriaceae bacterium
GCGCTATGAACCTCCTGTTTGTTAGCCTCGCGTTTCCGCCCAAAAACAACCCAGAATGTATTCAAACGGCACGGTATTTTAAATACCTCGGTAAAGAGCATTCTTGGAAAGTGGATGTAGTGACTAGTTCTTCACCTACGCTATTCATGCCGGTGGATGTGGGATTAAAGAAGTACGATGTGGGCTACAGACAAAAAATTGAAATCACGCTTTTTGAATCGAAACTTCTGAATTTCGTTTTGCGAAAATTGGGTATGAGGAGATTGTTGTTCCCGGACAGTAAAATGACATTCCACTGGCAGTGGCGTAATGCGACTCACAGATTGTCTGTTAAACCGGATTTGATTTATTCCCGGTCCAATCCAATGAGCTCTGCGGTGATGGCCTTGAAACTAAAAAAGCATTTCAATGTTCCCTGGGTCATGCACATGAGTGACCCCTGGGGGATTTCTCCATTGGAAGATATGCCAGCTGACACTAAGAGAAAGGCGTTGATTATGGAAGAAAAACTGCTGAATGAAGCCTGTAAGATTACATTTACTTCTTCGCAAACCCTGAATTTGTATACCGCCAGGTACCCGATGTTTGCATCAAAATTTTCAGTCTTACCAAATGTTTACGATCCGGAAGACGTCCGGGAAGTGAGTTGGAGTGAATTGAAGAAACTAAGGATTGTGTACACCGGGGGTTTGGCAGGAAAACGAAATGTATTTTTTCTCAATCAGGTAATGAAGATTGCCTCTCAGCGAAATCCTGACCTGACTTCGGAATTGGAGTTTATTTTTGCCGGCGATATGGATCGTAGCAACCGGGCTTTTTTTGAAAAAGCTCATCCCTGCCTGCGGCACATGGGAATCCTGAGTCACGCGGATGCTCAAAAACTTTGTGAAAGCGCTCATCTATTAATGGTCGTTGACAATCCCACCTTGTCACAGGAGGCCATCTTCTTTCCATCCAAGTTGTTGGATTATTTTCTTGTCAAAAGAAAAATATGGGCAGTGACCCCGATTAGAAGCGTCACCCGTGATCTGCTAAGGGGAACCAATCACGCTGCATTCCATCATGACGAAATCGATGCGATGGTAGATTTTGTGCTTGAAGACGTTCGCCTTTTTAAAATGGGAGAGCTTTCATTTTTCCAATCCGACACCGTTCCCCCGGAATTCAATGCGAAAACAAATGCCCGCATTCTTTCGGAATTGCTAAAACAGGCTGTTCTCTAAATTCAATTCTTCTGGTACAAGTAGAAATCAGAAAAGGATTGTGCTTCAGGGTCGGACTCATTCCGGAAAGGATTTTCTTTCCGTTCAATTAGTTTCCAGGCTGACTGATGGTGCTCCACCCATAGGGTAAACTGCCGCCTTCGCTCATGATTCACACGGGCCTGCTCATAATCGCTCGAATAGATGATTACGAAACGGGCTGAAGACTGGAATAGATGGTGCATGTACAATTTGTAAACTTCATCTTCGACCAGGTGAAAAATTACATCGAGAGAGAGGCTCAGTTCTGACTGGAAGACCCTGCCCTTGTCAACGAAAGCGAAAGGATCGTACATAAAGAAGCTCTTGGTTGTATCGTCCTTGAATTTCTCTGAACAGATACGGATCGATGTCCTTGCCACATCGAGACCGATATACCTTGGGTAGCGGATTAATGAAAGCTGGTGGCCATCGCCGCAACCAAATTCAATAGCGGATTGTACGGGACGGGTTATGAGAAATTCGTTAATGACTTTAGCCTTGAACTCAGCCAGGCGATCGTAGGATCCACTTCCGGAATTCCCCCCCGACCGGTAACGACTTTCCCAGTAATTGATGGTGGAAAAAGTTTGACGGGATCTTTCTATTATTTTTTTGATGAGAGATTTCATGCCGGCTCAATCTATAGTAAGTTTAAGAATATCTTTACAAAATAACACATTAGGCAGTAGATGCGTAAAGTCTTGTTTTTATTAGGTACACGACCGGAAGCCATCAAACTGGCACCTGTGATCAAGGCTTTTCAGCGGTCGGGCGCATTTGAGGTAAAAGTCTGCAGCACCTCACAACATCGTGAGATGCTGGACCAGGTGCTCACTTTTTTTCAGGTGAAAGTTGATTTCGATCTTAAGGTGATGGAACCCAATCAAACCTTGCCGGATCTTACGGCCCGGATCATCCAATCCTTTTCAGCCAACGTACTTGTAAATTTCAAGCCCGACTGGCTGATCGTTCAGGGTGACACCACTACAGCGATGGCCGGTGCGATGGCTGGGTTTTATCAAAAAATAAAAATTGGTCATGTTGAGGCGGGTCTGAGAAGTTATAATATATTTTCTCCTTTTCCGGAAGAGATGAACCGGCTTGTCGTTTCGAAATTAGCATATTGTCATTTTTGCCCCACCAAAAGATCGGTACAGAACCTCGCCAGGGAAGGTGTCGTTCAGCATGTTTTCGAGGTAGGCAATACGGTCATCGACGCGTTGCTGATGGGTAAGGAATTAATGCAGACTGATCAGGATGAATATTCCAGTGGTTTCCATAAAATTGATTTCAAAAAGAAAATAATACTGGTGACCTGCCACCGTCGTGAAAGCTTTGGCGATCCGTTTCTCTCCATTTGCCAGGCCTTGAAAATATTGGCAGATGCCGATGAAAATAATTTGATTGTTTACCCGGTTCACCTAAACCCGAATATTCAAAATCAGGCAAAGACTTACCTACAGCATCCGCGAATCCATTTGATGGAACCTTTGTCATATCCACATTTTTTATGGCTGATGGACAAGTCCTATATGATTCTGACTGATTCAGGGGGCATTCAGGAGGAAGCGCCGTCGCTGCACAAACCCGTGATCGTTTTGCGTGATGTGACGGAAAGATTCGAGAGCATCGAAGCGGGCACGGCAATTTTGGCCGGCACTTCTTCAGAAAGGATTGTAACAGAATCGTTAAGGTTGCTCACGGACAAAGCACATTATGATCGGATGACGGCGATCGCCAACCCGTATGGTGACGGGAAGGCTTCCGAACGGATCATTGAAATCATCAGAGAATTATCATGAAGATCCTGTATCTGGGGTATTGGCCCTCCGCGGACGGGTTGACACAATCGGTCATTGTTCCCCGGTTGGAGATTTTATCCCGGGAGGATAAGGTGGAGGAAATATTTTTTTGCTCGGTAGAAAGAGAGAATGCCGGGCCGCTTCAACTGAATATGTCGAAAGTCACGCAGTTATTTTTTCACTCGAAACGAAAATCAAATGTTTTTTTTACTAAGTGTGCTGACTTTCGCGGATTGTTTTTGCTGACGAATGAAATTGTACGTCAACAAAAAGTTTCCCTTGTGATATGCAACTCACCACTGGCCGGAATGGTAGGATATAATCTTCATAAGAAAAATAATGTGCCTTTTATCGTGGAATGTTTTGAGCCTCATGCATTGTACATGCTGGAGACTGGCGCCTGGAAAATATGGGATCCCCGGTATTGGGTGCT
>JAYWDR010000466.1:0-3474 GCA_043779735.1 Cyclobacteriaceae bacterium
AAACGGAAAGACTTACATCCTAAAACTACCTATTGCAGCCAAGATAGCACTTGATAAAAACAGGACGGCAATCCTTGACTCGGCAGCAAAAACCGGACGAAAGGAAACTGAATTGATGTCCAAGAAAGCTGATGGCAATATCTTCGGGCGTGACCTGATGGTATATCGAGTGCAGTATGGCGACGCCCTTGGCCTCATCGCCCAGCGGCATCGCGTGCGGCTTGATGACCTGCGAAGATGGAATAACCTGCGGGGCAACATGATCCGGACTGGTCAACGGCTAAACATTTGGGTGATCCCTTCACAAAAAGTCAGTCGGGTGTCACCTCCTTCCGCCACTCCGGCAACGCCTGCTTCCTTGCCCGATGGCAATACATATGTAGTCCAACCGGGCGAAACGTTGTGGGATATTGCTAAGAAATTCCAGGGAACTACTATTGAAAAAATCAAGACCCTCAATAATCTCAAGAGCAACCGGCTTGAGCCAGGAATGAAGTTAATTATTGGCTAGCCTCAAAGCATTATTCAGATCTCAATGACTCGGTGGGGTTGATGACCGCCGCCCTAAAAGATCGATAGCCTACCGTGAGCAGTGCTAACAGTAAAGTGACGATAATACCATCAATAAAAATCATGGGTCCGATCTCGATTTTATAAGCAAATTCATTTAACCACTGGCTCATTACATACCAGGCCACCGGTGCCGCCAATGCAAATCCAATCACAATGAGTTTGACGTATTCCTTTGAAAACAACATGATAATACTCTCTACAGAGGCACCCAATACTTTGCGTACGCCAATTTCTTTAGTCTTTTGGTTTGCCATGAAAGTGGCCAATCCAAATAGCCCCAGACAGCCGATGAAGATGGCCATAGAGGTGAATATGGTTAGTAGAACAGACATTTTTTGCTCGCTTTCGTAGAACTCCTTGATCTCATCATCCAGAAATCGGTAGGAAAAAATAAATGCTGGGTAGGCAGCTTCCCATTTTTCCTGTATCAGTTTAATGGTCTCTTGCATCGCCGCAGGATTTAGTTTGACCGATAGATTCTCATAATTGCGAATCCGGTTGAACATGATGGTAGCTTCAATCGGATCATGCAGTGACACAGTATGAAAGTCTCTTACCACACCCGCGACAGGCAAGTTTTTTCCCCACAATTTTATTTTCTTACCGATAATTTCACGTGCGTCTTTGTATCCGGCCATCGCTGCCAAACGCTCATTCACAATAAACCCCTGGGCCGTATCCAGATCGAACACATTGGCACCCTCCACCAATTCCAACTTGTACAAATCAAGGTAATTGCCATCGATTAACTTCACTTGCGTACGAAAATCCTGGGTATTGCCTTCAATGGTAAAGTTGGTATTGCTCGTGGATCCCGAAGAAGGGGGTGTATTGCTCAGGCTACTCATTTCCACTCCTTTCAGTCCCGCGACTTCATCTCTCAGCGTACGCATTTTGCTGCTCCCCGCAAGTGCGACAGGACTTTCTCTTTCAGGAACAGGAATATTGACAATAGCATCTTTTCTGAATCCAAGGTCTTTTGTGTGGAAGTAGTCCATTTGGTTGATCAGGACAATTGTTCCGATAATGAAAAACTGTGAAATGAAAAACTGTACCACGACTAAGCCGCGTCGAAGGCTATAGCCGGAGGAATTCTTGTTGTTGATCAGGTTTTTCAGCGCAAGGGCCGGGTTATAGGCTGAAACAACAAGGGAGGGATAAAGTCCTGAAAGGACGGCCACACCAAGCGTCAATCCTGTCATAAATACCAACAGCACGAAGTCCGAGAGAAAATTCATGGTCAACGTAAGTTTAAGGAAGGGATTGAGAAACCCCAGCGCCAGTTGGGCAAGTCCAACGGCAAATACCATGGCCAGGATTGTAACCAGCGTTGATTCACCCAGGAACTGACCAACCAGCTGGCCGCGAGTACTGCCAAGGGATTTCCGGATTCCCACTTCCTTGGATCGCTTGATTGCCTCTGCAGTAGTCAGGTTCACAAAATTGATGCAGGCCGTAAGAACCAGAAAAATGGCAATGATGCTGAGCGCAGTCAACATCTGGCGGCTGATGGTGCTATAATTATAGTTGCTATAGCGATCGTCAAAATGCACTTCGTGCAAGGGCTGCATCACAAATGTCTGGTGATGCAGGTCTTCTTTTTTGTGATATTTCTTGATGAATGCGGGAATGCGTTTATCCACTTCAGCAATACTGTGCCCGGCCTTAAGCGTGAAGTAACACTGCTCGTCACTCCAAATACTGTCCCAGCCAGTCTCATCCTTTTCTTTCTTGATGGTGATGTAAGAGAGCATCAGGTCGAAAGGAAGATCGGTATTCGTTGGATAGTCCTCCATCACGGCTTTGATCTGGTACTCCTTGTCTTCATATTTTATTACTTCGCCGATGGCATGCTCCCTGCCGAAATATTTTAGTGCGAGCTTTTTTGATATGATTGCTTCGTTAGGCTCGTCCAGTCCTTTCGATCCATCACCGCTCAGGATTTTTCTGTCAAATATTTTGAAGAAGGAGGGTTGTGTAAACGTCACTCCGTGCGCCTCTGTGAATTTTTTGGGTTCGCCACCTCCCGGCTGAGGAATTGTCACCAGACTGCCGGCGCGATAGGAGGTAAAAGTCACCTCTTCTGCTTCCTGGAAATCTTCTTTAAAAGCCTCAGGAAATACAGGGGGAACGCCCGGCGTATAATTCCTTCCCCGATTACCGTCCGACTCGGTTACTGCGCGATAAATTCTGTCGCGCTTGCCATGGTAGGTATCATAGCTAAGCTGATGTTTTATCAGCAAGAACAGGATCAGGCTGCTGGCTACACCAAGGGTGAGTCCGGCGATATTGATGACGGTACTCGTTCTTTCCCTTACTAAGTTTCGGAAAGCAGTGGTAAGGTAATTTCTAAACATCTTGGTGAGGTATAACAATTCATTATTCAGACTTTAGGGCATCCGCTGGATTAGCAATGGCAGCACGCAACGAACGGTAACCCACCGTAATAAAGGTGATCGCCAGCGTACTCAAAACACCAATGACAAAAACTGACCAGCCGACCTCCATTCTAAACGCAAAATTTTCCAGCCACCGACTCATGGCAAACCACGCCACCGGAATCGCCAATGCGAAGGCAATCAACACAAGGATGACAAATTCTTTGGAAAAAAGACCTACTATATGTCCCACCGAAGCGCCCAACGTCTTTCGGATGGCAATCTCTTTCGTTTTCTGCTCCGCCATAAATGATGCCAGCCCATACAGACCGAGGCATCCTATAAAAATGGCTATGCCAGCAAAAACTTCGAACAGCTTGAACATACGCTCCTCTTCGCGGTACAACCGGCCTACATAATCATCCAAAAAAGTGTATTCAAATAAATATTCAGGGAATTGTTGTGACCAGGCTTCTTCAATATTTCTTATCGTCGCAGAGGTCTTGTCGGTGCTGATTTTTAT
>JAYWDR010000467.1:0-3460 GCA_043779735.1 Cyclobacteriaceae bacterium
GAGATTGAGCAGGAGTTTGATGAGATTGCCAATGGCAAGCTGAAATGGGAGAAAATGATCGACCAGTTTTACAAACCGTTTCACAAGACGGTGGCAAAGACGGAACTGGTGGAAAGGTCTTCTGTACAGAACAAGAACAAAGCGCTCGGGGTTGATCCCAAATCAGGAAAAAATGTGTATGCCAAGCTAGGCAAATTCGGTGCCTATATTCAGATAGGTGAGAACCCTGATGATAACGGAGGGGAAAAGCCAAAATTTGCCAGCATGCGCCCGGGTCAGTTCATTGAAAATATTAAGTTGGCGGATGCCCTGGAGCTCATGAAGATGCCACGTGATATGGGATTGTTTGAAGAGAAGCCTGTGGTAGTGAGTATTGGTCGCTTCGGACCCTATGTGCTACACGATAAGAAATTCGTGTCAATACCAAAGGAAGAAGATCCTTATGCCATAACCGCTGAACGCGCGGTTGAACTAATCGCCGCGAAGCGTGTGACGGATGCCAATCGGCTAATAAAGGCATTTGAATCCAATCCGGATATTCAAGTCTTAAATGGAAGGTTTGGTCCTTATATTAAAGCTGGAAAGAAGAATGTAAAGATTCCAAAAGGCAGAGCTCCTGAAGAGCTGACTCTCGAAGAATGTGTGGAACTTGCGGACAAGGCACCAGAGAAAAAGAGCCGGTTCTTCAAAAGAAAAAGTGCATAGCTAAAGCTTCCTGGCCCCCTTGAAGGTGCACTTCAGCTTGTCCTCAAGTCCGGTAAACTACGGAACAAGGAAATAGAATTTGACTTTCCTTATTTTATTAAGAAATTTGGGCTTGTGGTTGGACTATTTCATCCAAATTCCGGAAAAATAGTCACTACTATTTGACACTACGATTTCAATGATGACCTCATCTTTTATGAAAAGATTACCGATGTGCCGCCTAATTTTTGTTCTGCTCTGCTTTTCGATCCAGGCATTTTCTCAAACTACGCTGGAGCAATACCTTAGTCACCCCATAGAATCGGGCTTGGCCTCATCACCTGATGGAAAAATTATTGCGTGGGTTATTAACGATCACGGCAGAAGAAATATCATGATTAAAGCTGGTTCTGACCAGCCGCGCATGCTTACGGACTATCAGGCTGATGACGGGCAGGAGATTTCCCAGCTGGCCTTTTCGCCGAATGGCACCAAATTGCTATTTGTTCGTGGGGGCGCACCCAACAACGTTGGACAGAGTCCCAACCCTGCCAGCGTTGCTGAAGGTGCTGAGATGGCGATTTATTACAAGGAGATTTCCTCAAAAAGTCCGCCTGCAAAAATTGTATTGGGAAGCAACCCTGTCTTTAACAAAAAGGATTTCATCAAGTTCTTGTTTTCGAAGGGTGGTCAGATTTTTGAGTCTTCCATGGATATCAATTCGAACCCGAAGCAATTGTTTGAGGCAAGGGGCAGAAATCATGATCCACAATTCTCACCTGACGGTCGGGAAGTGTTATTTACGAGCGATCGTGGTGATCATTCGTTTATCGGTATCTATAACCTTGATAAAATGTCTGTCCGTTGGATATCACCTGAGGTTGGGAATGATAAATTGCCAGTCTGGTCGCCGGATGGAAAACAAGTGGCCTTCATTCGCCAGCCCGGTAAAAGAGCCGGAGAGCTTTCAAATTTTGTAGGAGGGGTCAGGTTTTCTGTGTGGGTGGCCGATGCGATAACAGGGAAGGGTATTGCTGTTTGGGTCTCTCCTGCAGATGATGGAGGGTTTGCCCAGATATATCCCAAGCCTTCATTGTCCTGGACCAGGTCCAACCGCATTTTGTTTTTCTCCGAGCACCAGGGATGGGATCACGTGTACTCCATTAACCCGGATGGCAGCGACCTGAAAGACATTACACCAGGTGATGGCGAAGTGGAAAGCTATGTGGAAGACGCCTTGGGTCAGTCTATTTATTTTGATGGCAACCGCGAAGATGTAGATCGCCGTCACATTTGGAAGTCGGATGTGACGAAAGGAAATCCCGTAAGCATAACTTCAGGTGAAGGCATTGAAATGTATCCTTCGATGGTGGGGAACGATCTTTATTGTTTTCGATCAACAACCAACACTTCGAAGACCCTCATCAAAATTGATCAATCGAAGAATATCACAACGCCCGTATGGCCTCAAAAGCTTCTTTCCTTTATACCTTCCACCTTTGTCAAACCAGAACAAGTAATCTTCAAAGCTGCTGACGGCACAACGGTTCATGGTCAATTGTTTGTCAATCGAACCATCACCGGTAAGAGGCCTGGCGTGGTGTTCATGCACGGCGGTCCTATTCGACAGATGCTTCTTGGTTTTCACTACAGCGACTACTACATCAACTGTTATGCGTTCAATCAGTATTTGGCAAGTCAGGGCTATGCGGTGCTGGCAGTCAACTACCGTGATGGCATTGGATATGGACGCGATTTTCGCCGTGCGAAAAATCAGGGGCCGCGGGGAGCCAGTGAATATCAGGATGTCTTGGCAGGGGCGAAGCATTTGCAATTACTGGCAGAAGTTGATGCAAACAGAATTGGATTATGGGGTGGATCGTACGGAGGTTATCTTACCGCAATGGGATTGGCCCGAAACCCGGAAATATTTAAAGCCGGAGTCGATCTGCATGGTGTGCATGATTGGGCCTTCCGTGCTCGTGAATTCTCCCCGGGTGGAGATTGGGCGATTACAGAAAAAGACATGGACCTGGCTTATAAAAGTTCACCCGTTTCTGATTTAAGCAAGTGGACAGCTCCGGTATTGCTGGTACATGGCGATGATGATCGGAATGTCTTGTTCCAGCAAACTACCGACCTGGCTGAGAGACTTCGCGAGAAGAATGTTTCCGTTGAGCTCCTGATATTGCCGGATGAGGTGCATGGCTTTTTGAGGTATGAGAGCTGGTCAAGGGTATTCAATGCAGCCAGAGATTTCTTTGATCGGAAATTGAAATAATATTTTCGCTCGATGTTAAAGCGATTGGTGGCATTAACCGGTGCAGGTATCAGCGCCGAAAGCGGCATCGCAACTTTTAGAGATTCAGGCGGCCTTTGGGAAGGCTACCGGGTGGAGGATGTCGCCACCCCCGAAGCCTGGCACAAGAATCCGGCGATGGTCCTGGATTTCTACAACGAACGAAGAAAAAAAGCATTGGAGGTAAAGCCAAACCGGGGGCATGAGATCCTGGCCGAGTTGGAAATGGATTTTGATGTGACTGTGGTGACACAGAATGTCGACAACCTGCATGAGCGGGCCGGTTCCTCCAAAGTACTCCACCTCCATGGGGAATTGTTTGAGGCGCGAAGTACGGTGGATGAAAGTCTTGTTTACCCGATCAAGGGCTGGGAGTTGAAGTTGGGCGACTTGTGTGAAAAGGGTAGCCAGCTTAGGCCCAACATTGTTTGGTTTGGTGAGATGGTTCCGATGATGGAGGCAGCCGCTGATATCGCA
>JAYWDR010000468.1:0-3458 GCA_043779735.1 Cyclobacteriaceae bacterium
TCATTGACAATGATGATTTCCTTTGTCGTATCATCAAGTAAGCTGATTTGCTTAATCTTATCCAGCACCTGTGAAATGGTGCGCTCCTCGTTGTATGCAGGTATTATTATTGACAATTTTGCCATGAACGGAAGCTCAGAATTTGATAAGGTAACTTTTATGGAGTGTGGTCTCCCGAGTGGCAGGATTTAAAAACTCTGCTGTTAGTTGGGTGACAGAGTAACCCCCCGTGGCATATACAATCGTAGCGTCAGGTCTTTTTTTGAGGATGTCTTCAAGGAATTCTTCTTTTGTAAAGACCCAAATGTTCCTTCTGTCCGCTAATTTGTCCAGGTCTTCTTCTATCGGCACGGTCATGTTGGCATAGAAGTCCATAGCACCAGACACCGGTGTTCTATAGCTATAAAGAGATCCCTTCCCTGCGCCAGCCTCAATGGCTACCCTGGCTATCTCTGACCCTGCCTGGTACTTCAATAGTCTAGGATAGAAAATTGAGTTCATTGCCAGGTTTGCGAACAGGATCATCAGGACAGAGGCAATCACAAGAGTATAATTGTTCTTCCATATGAATGCAGCATACAGGTAGATAAGTAGTCCCAGGATGTAAACTAATGCAACGATAGGATCACTATTTTGGAAGCTGAACCAAGCGAGGGCAAAAACAAAGGCCAGCGCCAGAAAAAGTAGTACGGTGTGAATGAGATACAAAACTCTTTTCTTGGGTGCGGTGGAGCTATAAAATATTTTGATGATATATTTTGCTGCCATGATTGCGCCCAACGGGTAAACAATGAACGCGTAATGAGGCAGTTGATATCGACTGGCTGAAAGAGCCAGGAAGGGCAACAAAAATCCAAACAGGATAAGAAATTCCTTTTGTTTTTCCTTTCCAGTCAGATGCCGATAGAAGAGTCTTCCTTCCATAATTAGACCGAGAACCAGAAACAGACTCCAGGGGGCAAAGGCCCAAAGTGTTGAATGTGACAAAAAGAAAGGACCCACATCATTTTCCCATACGCTTTCTCCTGTGATTCTGCCAAAACTCTGAGTCCAATAGAAGAACCTCAAACCCGAAACGCCAGTCTGGCCATTCACAAGTTTTTCCGGGTGCAAGTCGAATTGGGTGTAGAGTCCGTACGACATCGGCAGCAAGACAAGCGCAACAATCACAAGCCCCAGGAGCCAGACTGGGTGAAAGAGATCCTTCCAATTTTTTCTGAGTACCAGATGCATAAACACGCCCATACCAGGCGCAATCAACCCAATTGGACCTTTGGCAAGCATGGCCAAGCCAACGCCCACGAACGCAAGGATAAAGCTGATAGCTTTTTTATGTTCTAGATATTCTGCCAGGTGCCACATACTGAAAATAAACCAACACAAAAGGTTGGTATCGGTACGAACATCATGGTTGATAAGAAAAATGGCTTGAAGAGTGGCAAGAATAATAACTGACAAATAGCCGGTACTCTTGTCATAGTATAGCACTGCCAGGCGGAAAGTGGAATACAGCGCAAGCAAGGTTGCCAGCAGCGCCGGGACCCGATAGGCTACATTATTGACACCAAATAGTTTCATGGAGATTCCGGAAACCCAAAAGAGGAGCGGTGGTTTATCCAGGTATTCTCTTCCCGCGTCGGTAAAAGTAAGGTAGTCACCCCGCTCAAGCATTTCCTTGGAGATGGAGGCATATTGACTAGCGTCAATGTCCATGACGTTGATAAACCATCCGACCATATAGACCAGGCATGACCCGGCAAGGGTCCAAAGCGCAATTTTAAAAAAGTCCTTTTCTAAGGTTGCCGTTTCCTTCATTTGTTAAATAGAGAATAGCATACGTGGTGTATTCATGAGATCAGTCCCGGTGATATTCGCAAAATTTTCATGGGATCACCCAATGATGTTTTTGATAAATAATTATTTCTTTGGCTTCCCTTTGCCACCGGTCGACTTGGAATAATTTACTTTAGGCAATGCCTTTGAATGACGCTCTTTGAACCGTGCCTTTGTCTGAATAATGCGTGAAACACCCACGGTAACGGATAGAAAAATATCTCTCCGTTGGCCAGCCAGGTCAGGTGCTCCTGGTTTTCCATTTATGTCTGGGGGACCTGTTGGCGATGAAAGTTGGTTCAAATAATCTTTTGTGCGAGAGTCGAATATGGCAAAATTTACTCGTCCGTCCAGCATAAGGCTCCAATTTTCGTTGAGATCCAGATCAGCCCTTGTGCCAACAGCACCGAACAGTTGAAGTGAGTTGAACTTGTCCTTTGAAACATGAACCTGATTTGCGACGTACGGTACAAACACGCCATCATAGGCGATTGTGTAACCCGGATCAGTGGGCACGGATACTCCAGCAGGAAACTTGAGCTTGGAAGCGCTGTGAGAAAATGTCTCCTTTCCATCCAGGAGAAAGCAAAAATCGATGGCGGCTATCACACTTAGTCGAAAAAAAGAAAGGTCGTTCACATGAAACTTCAAGGCGAGGGGTAAGCTGAAGTAATTCATGCTGATTTCGCGAGTGCCCACATCGCCGCCGGTGGAGTTCTTAATAGTGTACTTCTGGCCTATTTGAAGATAGCTTGGCGAGATAACATAGCCGAATCCGGGCCGGTCATATCCGTAGTGAATTCCGATTGGTGTTCCCTTAATCTGAAATACTGAAGCAAATCGAGAGTCCTTTTCCAATCCTTTATCAAGGGTAATGGGCACATTGAATCCACCAAAAATCCCGAAGGACTCTATATTCTGAGAATTTAGGTCTGACCAGAATAGTAATAGAAAAACGCAAAAAGCGAATCTCCTCATGAATGGTGGTTAGGGTAATGAGTTAGAAAGCATGCAATAGCCTCCCCAGACTATTTGTGCAACTACAAAACTAAGACAAAATCGCTATTACGCGACACATCCGGGCTCGTATTGAAGAATTTTGATGATGAAGTGATATGACTCTTTGTGGGTAATCTACACTGGATAAAAACCCGCCGGGTAGGCAAGAAAGTATTTGGTCTAGGCCAGGTTATGATATACGTTCTGGACGTCTTCGTCTTCTTCCAGCGCTGTAATACATTCCATCACTTCGTCCTGGTACGCTTCGGTAAGTTCTTTGGTGTTGGAAGGGATGTATTGAAGGTCACAACTCTTGGCCACAAGATTTTTTGATTCTAGGAATTTCTGCATGTGACCGAATTCAATGAATTTTGTATAGATGATGATTCCTTCTTCCTCCCGTTGAATTTCTTCTGCCCCGGCATCGATGAGGTCGAGTTCGAGGTCATCAAGAGGAAGTTTATTGGTATCAAATTTGAATACGCCTTTTCTCTCAAACATAAAGGAAACCGATCCCGAGTTTCCCATGCTTCCTCTGTGTTTGCCGAATCGCAGGCGAATGTTAGCCACCGTACGTGTAGGGTTGTCGGTAGCGCACTCTACAAGTACAGGTACCCCGTGGGGTC
>JAYWDR010000469.1:0-3453 GCA_043779735.1 Cyclobacteriaceae bacterium
CCGCTAATGCCTCCTGTTGAGACCTCAAAGAGGCCCAGGACCTTGTTGGCTCTGTTCAATAACATGACTTTGAATTGCTCTAAAAATTCAATCTTAGAACCATCCCAATTCTCTAAGAGGACATTGTAGGCATCCTTTGAGCAGTTGATCTTGGGACGTAACGAGGGCTTCACGTGTGACTTGTAGGTGAGCTGAATCTCGGCCACCTGGTACAGTCTTTTTTCATTTGTGTTTTCCATAATCGTTTGAATTAATTATGGTGCCCCAGCAGGCTTAGGACGGAATTTGCGCAAGGAGGAACGGAATACATGGGGGTTCCTGGAAGGAGGTACGACTGGAAGGGGGAAACCGTTTATGCCGGAAATTCCTTGCAAGCACATTCCGGCATAAGCCTAAATTTGTACAATGATTAATGATAGAATAAAGTATAATTTGAGTATGTCCGAGCAGAACTCTTTTCTATTATCTTTGACTAAGAATAGGCAATGTCAAAAAACTGGAAAATATTCGCGGCTTCTTGTCTGTGTCTTCTCTTCTCTGTTGCAACACTAGAGGTAGACATCTTTGACTATGACAACGCATTTTTTGACAACTACGACTCCTGCGTTAAAATTGACAGTAAGGTAACACAGCGGATTCTCAATGTAGAGTTTGAAAGACTTGCCTCGCCTGAGATCATTCTGCTGACATATAGTGACGTTTTTATAATTGCAGACTCTTTTCCTAGCGAACCTCGCTCATCCAATTATTTCTACAGGCCAAAACTGTTCTTAATCAAGTCTTCTTTTATAATCTGATTCGTTTTTGATTTTCTAAGTGAGACACTCAAGGGAGTGTTCTGTCATTTTTTCAATCATTAACAAATTGGGCCATGAAGTATTTCATTGCAATTGCATTATTTTTGTTCACCTGGTCGGTTTCCGCCCAGAATATTCTTAAAGCCCGACTGATAGACGAAGAAACAAAGGAAGTCTTAGCCGGTGCCACCGGTCAAATCAAAGGAACATCAATAGGGTCAAGTTCAAACGAAAATGGAATCCTTGAAATTAAAAATATCCCGGATGGGAAACAGATCTTTGAATTTAGCTTCGTTGGCTACAAAACGAAAGAGAGATCGCTTCTATTTCCTCTCCGTTCTTCCTCAGTCATTGATATAGACCTTATACCTGATCAAACAAATCTTAGCGAGGTGATAGTTTCGGCCACACGAAGCAGTAGGTCCATTGATGACATCCCTACCCGGATTGAAACGATTTCAGCCGGAGAACTTGATGAAAAGGCAAGTATGCAACCTGGTAATATAAAAATGCTTTTAACCGAAAGCACAGGGATTCAAACCCAACAGACATCGGCCTCCTCTGCAAGCACAAGCATCCGGATACAGGGCCTCGATGGAAAATACACACAACTGCTCAGGGACGGGTTTCCGATCTATTCCGGTTTTTCATCTGGCTTAAGTATTTTACAAATACCTCCTTTGGATTTAAAACGCGTTGAAGTTATCAAAGGCTCTGCATCAACATTGTACGGAGGTGGGGCCATAGCGGGACTCATTAACCTGGTAACAAAGATGCCCACAGAGAAAAAAGAAATCTCCTTCCTGGTAAATGCCAATCAGACCAAGGCATTGGATCTGAGTGGCTATTACGCTGAAAAATTCAAGAAATGGGGAATCACGCTTTTTACTGCGCGCAATTCACAGGCAGCCTTTGATAGGAATGGCGACGGCTTATCGGATATTCCTGAATTTACTCGGTACACCTTCAACCCTCGTTTATTTTACTACACCGAAGAAACAACTTTAAGCTTTGGCGTTAATACCAGTTTTGAAGATCGTACCGGAGGTGATATGCAGGTAATTGCCGGAAATGGAGACGCTACTCATACCTATTTTGAAAACAATTTATCCAACCGATACTCCGCACAATTTAAATTGGAAACGAAGTTTGAGAACCATTCTATACTAACAGTTAAAAACAGTGTTGGCTACTTCTCCCGCAAAATTAATTTATCAGATTATAGTTTCTCCGGTAATCAGTTGTCAAGCTATTCTGAAGTCAGTTACCTGCTACCCAACGAACGAAGCGAGTGGGTTATGGGCGCCAATTTATGGACAGACCGGTTCACTCAAACTCAGCCCTTGACGTTTCCGCTGGATTATCAGCTGACTACAGCAGGTGTTTTTGTACAAAACAATTATAAGGTCTCTGAAAAAACGATTCTGGAAACCGGACTTAGAATGGATTACAACAGCCAACACGATTTATTTGTATTGCCTCGTCTATCACTGATGTACAAGTTTACCAGCAAACTTACAACCCGCATTGGTGGTGGATTAGGTTACAAAGCACCCACGGTTTTTTCTGAAGAGGCAGAAACCAAAAGTTTTCGAAATATCCAACCACTTGATCTTAATACAGTGAAAGCGGAGAGATCAATCGGCGGAAATCTTGATTTCAATTACAAGATTGCGCTTTCCGAGGATATCGATATTTCGTTGAACCAATTGTTTTTTTATACAACCTTAAATGACCCGTTGATCCTAAGTACTACACCATTGCCAAACGGGAACTATTCATTTTACAATGCTAACGGGAGATTAACCTCAAAGGGCTTTGAAACTAATGTCAAATTAAGTGTAGAAGATCTGTCTATCTATGTCGGCTATACTTACATTGATGCTGACCATAACTACAACAATGTGAAGTCATTTAACCCTTTAACAGCCAATCACAGAATCAATACAAATATCATGTACGAAATTGAAGGAAAACTTCGATTAGCTTATGAAGCATTTTATGTTGGAAGCCAATACTTGTCCGACGGAGAACTAACCCGCGATTACTGGATAATGGGGCTTTCGGTGGAAAGGAAGTTTGAGCATTTCAGTCTCTTTGTAAACGGGGAGAACTTTTTGGACTCCAGACAGACCCGGTTCGAACCCATCTACACAGGAACAATCCAAAATCCACAGTTCAGAGAAATCTATTCTCCTGTTGATGGGTTCATTTTCAACGGAGGGTTTAAACTTTCCTTTTGAGTTTATCCAATCTTTGTGAAAGGATGAATACACCCCACCATTCTTACCGACAAGCCGCCAATTGCGCTTGTTGCGGGGCCTTTGTCAAGGGTGGTGATACCGCTGAAAGTAAAATAATTATCAACACCCGCACCTGCCCTTGACAAAGGTTTCGCAACAGGCCTACCTTTGGCTTGGCGGTGAAATGGTCTTTTATTTGTGGTAGACCATTAGGTTCTATTTTGCAACATATAACCTTGTTGATTGAGCCAAACCAATGCTGAGATTACCGAGATGTCCCATTTGTTTTTCGTCCGAAGTGATCAAGTGAATATGCACGTTGCTATCATGGTGAGTGAAGATGCCCTTGTGATTTGCTGAATAAAATCCAACCAGCCTGACTTGAACATTCTCAAGGTGAAATGATAATTGCT
>JAYWDR010000470.1:0-3451 GCA_043779735.1 Cyclobacteriaceae bacterium
CTTATGCAAAACCGGTTGGTAGAGGCGCTTCGCGATATTGACCAAAGCATATTACTTGACTCGGATAATGGGTGGGCTTATCGCAACAAAGGAATTTATCGTTTGCTTTCTGGAGATTACCCTGATGCTGTAGGACTCTTGAGACAGGCGCTTACTATGGATTCATTCATAGACAAGATTCATTTTTATCTCGGGATGGCCTATTTGAAAAACAATCAGGTGAAGGAAGGCTGCGAACATTTTAGAAAGTCTGACAGAGTAGGAGATAAAATGCTTACCGCCGAGTTGTTGAAAGTATGCAAATAGCCTTCGAAAAATTTATTGAGTTACTGAGCAATAGGCTTAGGGCCCCACTACCTGGTTCAAGCGCGCATGAGCCTTTGCGTGCAACGCCCATGGGTAGTATTCGTCCATCCTTCGAACATAAGCCACCCCCTAAGCAAGGCAGTGTGCTCATCCTCTTGTATCCTGATGAGATGCAAATTAAGTTTCCGCTCACACAGCGTCCGGAGTATGCAGGAGCACACAGTGGCCAGATAAGTTTACCAGGCGGTAAGGCAGAAGAAGGAGAGACCCGTGAAAAAACTGCGCTACGTGAAGGCGAAGAAGAAATTGGTATTCGCTCTTCCGATATTGAGGTGATTGGCAGGCTGACAGAATTTTTCGTTATACCCAGTAATTTCAATGTTACGCCCATTATTGCAGTGCATCGGACCAAACCTGTTTTTACGCCCGATCCCATTGAAGTGGTTAAGATTCTTGAAGGTACACTGGAAGATTTGATCCATGATGATGCGATTAGGGTAAAGGAGATATTGGCCGCTAAGATTTATCAACTGCATGCTCCACATTTTCTTGTTGAGAACGAGGTTGTGTGGGGCGCAACAGCCATGATACTGAACGAGTTCAGGAGTATTGTGAAGGAGATTTTGTAAATCCTACTTTAAAAAAATTCTCCCAGGCCGATATAAAAATTGAAAGAGTCCCTGCCAAAACCAAAGTCGAAAGTGATATTGGTTTTTGATTCTTTGTTAAATTTTATCCTGGCACCAAATCCAGCTGCCGGATTGAGCGTTTGAAATTGGTCTGTGTTCAACTCGGAAAGGGATTGCACGTTTAGAAAAAGTACCGCCCCGAATAGTCCGTTTTTAGTGATATCAAATCGATATTCAGTTTCAAAGTAAAGCATATGTTTTCCCCGATATCGAGCGGTAGTGTATCCTCGTCCGGTGCGGCCTCCTAATTCCAATTGTGTACCTGGCAAATTAAAGTAGGGTACATTTCCGAATGAACCCCAATAGATAGCCCATAAAGCAAATATTCTACGTTTATCGTGGTTCATCGAAAAATACTGGCGGAAATCGGCATATACTGAAGTCCATTGATAATCATTTGCCAACCAGGGAGGATTAATACGGTACACGAAGGAGGAATAGATTCCGTCGTCTGGATTGATGGAATTGTTTCTGTTGTCGTATAACACGCTAAGATTAAGACCTGTCGCCAATGAAGTTGCTGTCGTGCCAAGTTTATATTTCTCAAAAGCACTCGGCACGTAACCGGATTCGCTTTCTGATATATTATAGGACCTGTCGTAGCTGATTCCCAAACCGCCAAAAAAATGATCTACAATTTTATGGTTGGCGGCCATGTAGAACTTGATGGTTTTGTAGTTCAACTTAATGCGGTCCGTTTCATCCGAGCTGCTTCCGAGACCATACGTATATTGAGAGAGATTGCTGAATCTGAATTCACCAGGGATGTTCCAGATATTATTGGGTGTCCATAAATTTTGCTTGACGCCTATTCCGAAATTCTCAGAAAAATCGGTGTAGGGCAACAGAAAAAGGCTGGAGACTTTGGTTGAATCCTTGTGCCCCAGAATAAACGCTGCATTTATTGATGACACGAGCATCTTGTTCCCCGCGGAGGTAGTTGTAGAAACTGGAACGATGGAGAAGGATACGCGCTTTCGATCTGGATGTTTTTCCTTAACCGAAATATTAAACGTCTTGACAATCACTTCAATAAGATCGGTCTGCCGGACATTGTCTTTCTTACGATGCGACTGGGCGTATAGCGGACCTGCCATCAGAAGACACATGGTAATTAGAAAGAGATGCCTTATCAAGACCTATTGATCAAGTTTAAAAGCCTCAAAGATCGTCATTCTATCAGCAAAGTTCCAGTGCTTATTCTTGAAGACTTTCAATGAAACTGGAAAAACCTCTTGTAGCTTGCCTTGTTCTTTTGGATACAAAAAAAGCGACTTATCAGTCGCCTTATGTTCCTTAAAAAAAATACCAATTCTATCGTTTGCTTTTCTTCCTAGCCGGTTTCTTTGAAATTTTCCTGGCAGCCTCCTTCACCAACTTTTTGGCAGGCTTGGAGACTTTCCTGGCGGGCTTGGAGACTTTTCTGGCAGCTTTTCTCACCACTTTTTTTGCTGATTGTTTTACGGATGATTTGACCTTGTTGGCAGCTATTTGTTTTGCCATCAGGTTCAGAGCAGAGCCGGCCTTGAACCAACCGATTTGTCCGGCGTTGTAGGTATGATTTACTTTGACAGTGTCTTTGCTTCCGTTCTTGTGATTCAACACCAGTGTCAATTGCTTGTCAGGGGCAAAGGAAGTCAGGTCAGTAAAATCAACAGAATCGTCTTCCTGGAATTTTTCATAATCTGACTCGGTGGCAAATGTGATGGCCAGCATGCCTTGCTTTTTCAGATTCGTTTCATGGATTCGTGCGAACGACTTAGCAAGGATCACTTTGATCCCCAGGTGTCGTGGCTGCATGGCTGCGTGCTCGCGCGACGAACCCTCACCGTAATTATGGTCGCCCACGACGATTGACGAAACGCCAGCCGCCTTGTAGGCACGTTGAGTAGCCGGCACAGGGCCATATTGACTTGTCAATTGGCTCTTCACGTTGTCGGTCTTGTCGTTGAAATAATTGGTCGCACCCGTCAGGGTATTGTCGGAAATATTATCCAGGTGACCTCTGAAGCGCAGCCATGGTCCCGCCATCGAGATGTGGTCTGTGGTGCACTTCCCTTTAGCCTTAATTAAGAGTTTGATCCCTGACCAGTTTCTTCCATCCCAGGGCGCAAATGGGCTCAGTGCCTGGAGGCGTTTTGATTTTGGATCGATCCTTACCTGGACTTTGCTTCCGTCTTTTGCCGGGGTGAGGTAGCCAGGTTCTTTCACATCATATCCATTTGGTGGAAACTCAGCACCTCTGGGTTCATCTAATCTTACGGCCTTTCCTTCCTCATTGATGAGGGTGTCTTTTAATGGATTGAATGTCAGGTCTCCTGCGATGGCGAATGCGGTTGTGATCTCTGGAGACGCTACAAACGCATGCGTATTGGGGTTGCCGTCGTTTCGCTTGGCAAAGTTCCGGTTAAAAGAGGTTATAATCGAGTTCTTGCGATTGGGATCATTGGTATGGC
>JAYWDR010000471.1:0-3424 GCA_043779735.1 Cyclobacteriaceae bacterium
GAACCGGTTACTGACAATATCAAATGTGGGCCAAATGTGCCGCCATATACAGGTGAAATCCGGGCAAGGATATTTAAGGGTGCCGTGGAAGTTGTTGACTATAGCCCTTACGCTTTTCAATGGTACGACGGTGCGGGGACCGGCACTCCTCATAATCCTAACGGAAACACCTATCACCTTACTTCGGTAATTGATGGAACCTATACGGTGGTAGTTACCAATACGCTAAAAGGATGTGCCAGCCCTCCGGTAACAGGCGCAGTTGGGATTAGTCAAGTCAATCCCGCAATCACCCTGACTGTTGTCTCACACCAGACAACCTGTACTCCACCTAATGGCCGAATAGATGCAAGCATCGCGGGAGGGAGTATAGGATTCACTTTTGATTGGTACGATATTGCCCTTACTCCTTTGGGTATTACAGGACCTAGTGCCACTAATTTGAAAGCTGGCAATTATATTGTTTTGGTCACAAAGAATGGATGTTCAACTACATCAAGTCCAGCGACCGTCAACGGCCCCGTGATCCCAGATGCCCAGGGTTCCGTTTTGACTAATGTCGTAGATTGCTCGAATCCAAATGGTGGATCAATTAAGGCGGACGCCTTACTCGGGGGTGTAGTTCAAAATGCTGCTAACTACACATTCAACTGGTATTTCTATAACAACGCTACCTCCACGAGAGGAAGCATTTTGCCTCCGGCGAATGGAACAGGGCAGACCCGAACGGGGTTGCCAGCAGGTTATTATCAAGCTGAGATCAAGGACAATGCTTCCCAATGTATCGCCAACCAATCTCCCATTGTTCAGGTGCTGGACCAAACTGTAATTCCAACAGCCCAGATTACACAGGTATTGCCGCAAACTTCCTGTGATCTGGCGAACCCCAATGGTGTCCTCACCGGTGACGCCCTCATTGGTGGTGTAGTGCAAAATCCTTCCGGGTTCACCTTTCAATGGTTTAAAGGCGACAACACGTTGCCTGCAAATCTTGTGGCGACCGTGTCAGGAACCAATGGACAGACAGTAAATAAAGTATCGGGTGGAGGTATTTATTACACAGTCAAGGTCACCACCGCTCTCAATTGTTCTGCAACGGCAAAATTTATCATCGCTGAAGATGTTAATCTGCCCGTGGTGACACTCACACCGACATCGAATTCAATTTGTAATCCAGGATTGGCAGCCAGTACGTACAATGGGTCAGTATCCGCTGCCATTACATTCAAAGGTGTGGCGGTTCCCGTAGGTGATCCCAAGTACACGTTTGCGTGGCACAATGGAAGCCTTGCTATCGATCCGGCACCGTCACCAAACTCAATAACGAATTTGTTGTCACAGCAAAATGGCGGCAACTATACGTTGGTGGTAACACGGACCGATCTGTTTTGTTTATCTAATGCGGTGACGTCCACCATTACAAACGCTACAGTTCTCCCAGTCCTGACTACGGGAAATACCCCCTCAACGAATTGTGTGCCTGGCAAGGAAGACGGTAAGGCGAACGTAATCACGGTAGATGGTGTAGCGGTGGGAGCCGCCATCGGTTACACGTATTCGTGGACAGGCCCGGTAGCCCCGGCATTCCCGGTGAATGTGCCTACGAATACTTCGAATACGGCACAAGTGATCAAGGTACAGGGAGGAGCACTTTATAATTACACGGTGCTGGTTACCAATACCAATAGCGGTTGCCAAAAAACAACGGCCGTGAATGTGGCGGATGGGAAAGCATTGCCGGTGATTACGTTGGCACCCCAGAACAATGGAATTTGTACTCCAGCCTTGACGGTACCAGCAAAAACGTTCAGTGGTAAGATCACCACCACCGTCACGAACCAAATAGGAGCGCTGACAGATTACACCTTTGCCTTTGGAGCAGGGATGGGACCGGGAGTAGCGAGCGCGAACGTATATGATCAGTTGAATGGAGGAGCTACTGCGTACACGGCAACGACCACCCATACGATAACAGGTTGTGTGTCCTCGCTGGTAAGCGCCGTGGTAACAAATGTTCAAATCATTCCAGTGTTAACGACAGGCAATACAAGCTCGACAAATTGTGTGGCTGGCAAGGAAGACGGGAAGGCCAATGTGCTCACCGTAGATGGTACGGCAGTGGGAGCCGCCGTTGGTTATACGTATGCGTGGACAGGCCCGGTAGCCCCGGCCTTCCCGGTGAATGTTGGGACGAATACCTCGAACACGGCACAAGTGATCAAAGTACAAGGCGGAGCGGGGTATAATTATACGGCATTGGTGACCAACCAGGCGAATGGCTGTCAGACCAGTGTAGCCGTGAATGTCGCGGATGTGAAAGCGCTTCCGACATTGACCCTGACACCCCTGCCTAATACAATTTGTGATCCTGCGAAAGCAACTTTAGGCGGCGGAGCGTTTGATGGCCAGGTATCTGCTGTGGTGAATGCAGTCGGTAATTACGCGGCTAGTGTAGCCGGAGACTTTACATTCACATGGAATACAGGCTTGACAGGCATTGGTCAAAACCTTTTGGCAAATAGAGACGTAGGAACCTATTCAGTAACGGCGTTGCACACGAATACAGGTTGTCAATCGGCTTCTCAAAGTGCTCAAGTTACCAGTGCCAAGACATTGCCGGCAATAACGGTGGGGCAAACGCCATCTCAAAATTGTCCAGGCGGAGCTGCTGACGGAATTGCGAGCGTCACCAACGTTCTACCCAATGGAAAGAACTATGATTACAGGTGGTATGATGGAAATTCCACTGCAGGTCCAGCTGGTCCTGTTACTTTAAACACAACCGCCATAACGAATAACTACAACAATGTTCAAGGCGGTGTAAGTGGTGGAACGTTGCTTCAATATACAGTGGAGGTCACGGTACTTCAATCGGGATGCCTGAATACAACAACGGTAGGAGTTTCTGACGACAGCCAGTTGCCTCAATTGGGACCATTAACACCCACTGACAATACATTCTGCGTTGGGGCAGACGGTGCCGCGACTATCAGTACACTCGCGTACAGGGGTGTGCCACAGGTCGCCCCTTACGCCGGATTTACTTTTGCCTGGTCTGCTGGTACTCAAGGACCAATCCAAACGGTTACGAGCCTTTCAGCAGGCGCTTATACCCTAATAGTTACAAACTCCAATGACAATTGTAAATCCAATCCTGTTTCTGTTAACATTGCTGATAATCTTTACAATCCGGTCATTAATATAGTGGAGGTGCAGCCTCAAAGCTCGTGCGATCCACTCACTCCCAATGGAATATTAACAGCAACCGTGGATGAAACTCTGATCGGAGGTGGCGCCGTAACGACGGCGGGTTACACATTTGTTTGGAGAAATAATGGAAACCCTTTAACCAATCCCGGCGCTTTGGTGGGTACTACGGTAGGTGTAAACGGAATCAATCAGTTAGCAGGGAATATTTTTTATA
>JAYWDR010000472.1:0-3420 GCA_043779735.1 Cyclobacteriaceae bacterium
GAATAAAAACAACAAATGGGATGCTGGGGATTTCTCAAAACGACTGGAACCCGAAAAAGTGATATTTTACAAGACGTCCGAAGGCAAGCAATCCTTTCCAATGCGAGCCAACTGGGAATATGGTCCACTACTCATAAAGTTCTGATAACTTGTGGATAAAAAGACTCATCCCGGCATTCCGTTTGTAACTTTGACCAAAACAACAGCGTTTGACAAAGAAAAACAGAAATTTCAGAAACCAGACACGAATTGTCAACACCCTCCCTGATGTTGACGACTTTGTAAACAGAAAACCAGATTGTTAAGCACCGCTCAGAAAGTTGAAAATCAGCGCTCATGAAGAAGCAGTCACTCACAAACCAATTCACAATCCTTCTACATTGCCCTTGTTGATGGGCTTATCCACAAATGCACAACGCTGATTATTATTATTATTTATTATATAAGTATAATACTATAATACTATCCTGTGTATTGTGGGTTACTTCCTCTCTGATGGTGGTGGCTCAGGATTCTGAAATCCGCATTGCAAATGAATATTTTTTAAAGGGTGAAAAACAAAAGGCGCTGGGGATGTACCAATCGCTTTCTAAGAATGCTGACAACATACCAGCGATACATAATAACTATTTGAATTTGCTCCTGGATATAGGAAAGTTTAAAGAGGCTGAAGATTATGTGGATCGAGTCTTACGCAAAGTAGATGACCGGATTTCTTTCCGCGTGGATTTAGGTTTGGTATATCTCCATTCCGGTGATATCCCGAAGGCAGATAAGTACTTGAGGGCATTGGTTAAAAGTTCTCTTGCCGATGCCTATCGGACGAAATCGATCTCGGACTACCTGGCAGCGCATAACCAGCCGGATTACGCGGTGTGGACCCTGCAAGAGTTGCGACAAGCCATGGGGAATCCCAGCGCCTTCACGCTGGAGATGGCAAATTTGTACCGCATCCTGGGAAAGCGAGATGAAATGGTGCAGGAATATCTTAGCTATGTAACGCAGGCTCCGTCTAATCTAAATTACCTAAAAAATCTTCTTCAGCTTTTCTTGAATAAACCTGATGAACTTGAAAGTCTTGAGAGAATGCTCTACGATAGAGTTCAGCAGTTCCCGGAATCAGAAGTCTTTGCTGATCTTCTGATTTGGGTAAATCTCCAGCAGAAAAATTTTTATGGAGCATTTATCCAGGCCCGTGGATATGATAAACGATTTCGAAAGGAAACTTCTAAAACGTTGGAGATCGCACAGATCGCCCTTAACAACAAGGACTACGAGAGTGCTGATAAAAGCTTCTCCTATGTTATTAAGGAATTTCCAAATACTGAAAATTATTTACCTGCACGACTTGGGCTCATTCGTGCACGGGAAGCGAAAGTGAAATTAAGGTTTCCGGTAAATCGTGATTCCGTGCGCTACCTCACAAAGCAGTATCAGTCTTTCATAGCTCGCTATCCAGACAACGGGAACAGCTATGAAGCAGCTCTAAATGAGGCTTTGTTGCACGGATACTATTTGGATGAAAAAGATTCTGCAATCAATAAACTGAATGACCTTGTGAATCATCCAAGAGTGCCAGTTTATCTGAAGGCTAAAGCAAAGCTCGAGTTGGGAGATATTTATTTACTGAGAGAAGAGCCATGGGAGGCGACACTTTTGTATTCACAAGTAGAGAAGAATCAACGCGATGCCCCACTTGGCTACGAAGCAAAACTGCGCAATGCCAAACTTTCGTACTACAAGGGGGACTTCCGTCTTGCCCAGGAGCACCTTGACATTCTGAAGCAAGCAACTACCCGTGAAATCGCCAATGATGCCATGGATCTGAGCATGCGGATAAAGGAGAATACAGCATTCGACTCAGCCGGAACAGCCCTTCGGGAGTATGCCGCTATTGAATTGTTGCTGGTTCAGAATAAGGATGACTTGGCACTGCTTCGGCTGGAGAAATTTACGTTAACAGGAAAATTTAGGATGAGTAAGGAAGAAGCTTTTTTGCAGAACCTATGGCCAAAGGACCAAGCGAATATGACAGAGGAGGAACGCAAGGAGCTTGCAACATTTCTACAAAAAGATAGGAAGGCTCTACTGACTGGACGGGTAGTTAGAGATTCTGTGTGGGTTGAAGTCGAATCAAAGATCACGTCAACCATTTTAGACGACTTTTATTGGCTTGAAGCAAATTTGAGGATGAAAAGGGGAGAATTTGTTCAATCCATCGCTTTGTTGGAGAAAATCACCAACGAATTTGGTCAAGACATTCTGGCGGATGATGCATACTTTACGGAAGGAGATATTTATGAACATTATTTGAAGAACAAAGAAAAAGCCAAGGAGATCTACCGATCGTTTCTTGATAAATTTCCTGGAAGTGTATACGCCGCAGAAGCTAGGAAGCGCTATCGCACATTGCGTGGCGATTTTGAGAACAAGCCCAATCAATAACAACGGTCACCTTTCTAATCGCGCGTCTATTTATTACTTTAGCAGACCACGGGAGCAAACATGGAGATCAAGCGCGCCATAACCTACATTTCTTCGTTTACGGGCTATTTGCTCGTGTTTTCCTGTACCATCATTCAGGATGGTGACATCACTTCGGAAGCCCAGTTGAGTAAACTAAGGCTGAAGGGCTTTGAAATACTTCAGCAGACAACCAAAGTCAATACTTCTACTCTTGGGATACTGTTATATGATTCAACGGTGAAGTTTACGGACCAGTCTACCGGCGCCAAAATTACAAGAAAAATGAGGTTTAGTCTGGCCCCGTTTGGCAATAGCTTAAAAATGAGGCTCAGAAGTGGAACGACAGCTAAGACAGAGCTATACGTTTCGTTTAAAGATGATGGACAACCGTACACGTTTATTATTTATCAAGGCGATTCCCTTGTGGAATGGTATCGATTCAGGTATAGTTCTTACACAGGCCCCAGCAGCAAGCTGAATAAAATTACTACAGTTCTCAATCCGGTAGATGGCCTCCCGGAGAAGGTGAGGACAAACGATACGCTTATTTACACTTCTTCTAACGTTACAAGCATTATCAGAAGATCACCATATGGATCAACATCGACTACAATTATTACCTATTCGGGATCAGGCAGTGGCCTCCAGGTAGAGAAGTCTACGGGCTATGAATTAACACGCGGAAACTGTCCGAATGGTGCCACTTTTGATTCCTGTACAGGATACCTCATTAGCGGTTCTTCTAGCTATACGATCGCCATTACTCAAACTTCAGATCTTATTGAACAGATTCTTCTTCAAGACCAGCGAAGCAACAATAGCGGGGGATCCGGCAATCCAACCAGGGAATACGACACCTATTATTTCCATCCTTTGATGTTGTTGAGAAACCAGGTAGGTCAGGGAAATTATTTGATGGTCATCTACATGATGGATTGGTGGGTCCCAGGAGCA
>JAYWDR010000473.1:0-3414 GCA_043779735.1 Cyclobacteriaceae bacterium
ATATACTTCATACAGATTTTCTTTCTTGGTCTGCTGGGAAGTTTTTTTGGAGCTGGTCTCGGGGTTATCATTCAGAAAATTATACCTCTGGTCTTTAAAAACTTCATTCCGGTAGATATTCCTTTCTCGATTTCCTGGGAGGCAGTGATGGAAGGATTGCTATTGGGTGCCGTGGTGTCAGTATTGTTTGCAATTCTTCCCCTGGTGTCGATCAGATTTGTTCCACCGCTCTCGGTACTTCGCGCTGATTATTCCCCGACAAGGATTTTTTCAAAGATGCGATGGACAGCCATTGTCCTTATTGTTCTTTTCCCGGTGTTGGCGGCAGCGTATCAGACGAATAGCTGGCGTACCGGCATAGCGTTTGCGGCAGGGCTTGCGGTGGCACTTGGCTTGCTCGCGTTGGTTGCCATAGGCTTGTTGAGACTCGTGAAAAGGTTTTTTCCAAAGAATGCGCGCTTTGTTTTTCGTCATGCCCTTTCAAATCTCTATCGGCCCAACAATCAAACCCAGGTGTTGATGGTGACGATTGGACTGGGAGGGTTTATCATTGCGACGCTGAATATTATTCAGAGTAGTTTGCTGGGCCAGGTTGAGTTTACAGGCACCCAAAATCAATCGAACACGATTTTATTTGATATTCAGTCTTCACAGAAGGAAGGGGTTATTAAACTGATAGAAGAGTATCACCTTCCCGTGAATCAGGTGGTGCCTATTGTTACATGCCGGATTCAGGAGTTGAAGGGACGAAAAATCGAAGAGCTGATCAAAGACACAGTGAACAGAATCCCGGAATGGGCAATGACTCGCGAATATAGAATTACGTATAGGGACAGCGTAACAAAATCTGAAAAATTGACGAAAGGGGAGGTACACTCTTTTCAACACGGGAAGAAGGATTCGGTGTGGGTAACCGTTTCTGAAGGGATGCAGGAGACACTGAGGCTGGATGTGGGTGACTCCCTGCTCTTTGATATTCAGGGAGTTCCCTTGCGAGCTCGGATTAGCGGTATTCGAAAAGTTGAGTGGCCTAAAGATCCTCCAAATTTTATTTTCGTATTTCCGAAAGGTGTTATTGAAAGTGCACCGCAAATATGGGTTGCGAATACCCGGGTTGGGGAAGTCAATGCCGCCAATCGATTTCAGCAGGAGCTTGTCATGAATTATCCCAATGTCTCAATGATAGACTTGCGGCTAATTTTGAGCACGGTAGAAAATCTGTTTGGTAAAATAAGTGTGGTAATAAAATTTCTGGCGCTGTTCAGTATAGTTACGGGTCTTGTTGTATTGGCAGGAGCCGTCGTCAACAGCAAATTTGTAAGGATACGTGAAAATGTCCTGCTACGAACAATTGGTGCCCGGACACGTCAGATAATACAGATTACCTTGATTGAATATGCCTACCTGGGTCTGTTCTCTGCTCTCACGGGTATGATATTATCTCTGGCCGGTGGCTGGGCGTTGTGTCGTTTCTTTTTTGAGGTAGAGCTAGGTGTGGCGTGGTGGGACTTGCTCATGGTGGGTGGGGCAGTGTCACTGCTTACGGTTCTGATCGGCTGGTATAATTCGAGAGAGATAATATCTACGCCACCGCTTCAGGTACTTCGCAAAGAAGGTTGATACCTTGTAATAAGTGCATTACACATAGCCCACAACCCAATAGGCTGCATACCCTACCCATTCCTTGATCAACACGTGCCATGAAGTAAATGCTTCCATCTTTGGAATGAACAAAACATCAAATGTGAATTTTCTGTAATGGCTGTGAAAATCAGTGCTAAATTGGTCCAGTGGCCATCCAACTTTAGCGAAGCACGCGGCAGACCGGCGCATGTGGTTGGCTGAGGTAATCAGGATGCATTTCTCCGGAGTGGTGATGCCCTCCAGAATTTTCTTTACCTCCATCGCTGATTCCCGGGTGTTGCGAGATGTGTTTTCAATTAGAATATCTTCCGTCGGCACTCCCATTAGTTGAAGTAGTGATGACAACTCGTCTGCCTCCCGCTCCCCGTTATCAATCAAACGGCCGCTGCCTCCTGAGATCACTATTTTATTGATGTACCGCAATTTGTACAACTGCATGGTATGATTGATCCGGTCGGCTGCTGATCCTAAATACACCCGGTCTTTTGGTCCCACATCAGTCTTGGCCACTCCACACAAGAGCACACCGTACTCGTATTGTCTGTGTATTTCAGCAAAGGGTGTGACCTTTACTTCCCACAACCCCATGGCTTCATTCAGCAGAAACTCGTTGGAGAAGAATAAGAGCATGATCGTACTGAGGAGGATTAGCCTTTTTTTCCAACGTTGATTTCTTATTAACCACGACAGCACCAGGCAGACGCAGATGATTACCAGTGGTTTCATCAGGTAGCTAAGCGTTTTGGAGAAGAAGAAAAACATGAGTCTACCTCTTGATCGAAATATTTTCGAAGCCGGCAATAATCCGTCTAAACAGATCGTAGTAGAGTGTGACGTACAGAAGCACTGTCATTAGCCAGATCACGATCAAGTTGAAATACCAGGTGTCAATAGCGGCGTTCATGAAATGCTTGAATGGAAGATAGAATTGCGCATCGAAATCGATAAAGTGATCGGGGGCAGGGTCTTTATAGATAGGGTATATTTTTTGAATAAGTTGACCTCTCGTTTCAATGATACGGAGGGCCTCGTCCTGATTTTTTACAAGTATCCCGACGGCATCGTTTTGATACGAATCAGCGTATGATTCAAATTCCTTCTGGCCTCCCATGGCGGCTGTCAATTCAGTGATCCGTTCCGCTTTACGATGATTCGCTGTGTTCGCACGATTGGTGTAGTATTGTTTCAGCACGACAAAGAATTTTCTTGTTTTTTCATAAACGGAGGAATCATAATGATCAGGTCGTAACAGGGCTACTTCTAGAAAATGTTGCCTGCCTATATCGACCAATTCAAGTTCGATTTCGTGCTGCAAGAGGTTTAGCCGACTGGAAATTTCAGATGAATCCACGTCTTGCCTTTGGTAGTTCAGATTGACATAGTCGAGTTTTGATTCCAGTGCGGGGATATAGTAGATCCTCTTGTAATCGCTTTCGGCGACAATTTTATCGTCTTCGTAAAATACACGTCCGTAAGGGTTGTCTTTGAATTGTGCGACCATGGAGGCTTCAAATGCCCATCGCGATGCCATCATGTCTCCAACGATGGGTACCGTTTCGGAATTGCCTACCAAAGGGTTGAGTTTATCGAATTTAACCACCACACCACTTAGAATCAGCTGCGGGATCAACAGAATGGGGATGAGAATATAAATGGTGACGGCGGAGTTAAAGGCTGAGGAGATGTTCAACCCAAGGATATTGGCAAAGCAGGAGACGGAGAAGAGAATCCCCCAATGAACAAACAGCATTCCCTTAATTTCAAGAACGG
>JAYWDR010000474.1:0-3406 GCA_043779735.1 Cyclobacteriaceae bacterium
ACGCAGTGTTAGATTCAAAGGACATGGTATACTACCAGGAGAGGGAAACAATCCGGCTTCTCCTGAATTATTCCAATAGCGCTCTGGAAGACCAAAAGCTTGCAGACTTTCTTTTGCATGAGTTGGAGGATGTCGAGTTCATCGATCTTGTGTTTCGCGAAGTGTACCAACATTTTCAGGAGTCATTAAAAAAGGGGAAAATTCCGGACAGCCAGTATTTGATTGAGCACGGAAGTAATGAAGTAAAAAACCTGGTTACCGGCCTGATTACAACCAAGTATGAAACAAGCCCCCGTTGGAAAGAAAAGCACATCTATATTCCCCATGAATCAGAGATACTTCAGGATATGGCATCCACTAACGTGATGCGCTTAAAATTCAGGGTAGTTCAGAAAATGGTGGAGGACAACCTGGTACACATACGGGACTCGGAGAAGCGTGGTGACTTGGAGGAGGTGGAGAAATACTTGGAGCAACGTGAAGGTCTGAAGAAGGCAGAGATGGAATTGGCCTCGTTTTTTGGCACAGTCATTGGTAAATAGGAACATACTTGTATTAATTGTTGTTAGTAGCCTGTAGGATAAATAAAATGAACAACCAAATAGAAATAAACACCATCGAAAGAGCCATAGAGGACGTTAAGAACGGAAAGCTGATCATCGTAGTAGATGATGAGGACCGGGAAAACGAAGGTGACTTTATCTGTGCTGCTGAATCGATCACGCCAGAGATTGTCAACTTCATGGCAAAAGAGGGCCGGGGATTGATCTGTGTGCCGCTGGCAGAAGACCGGTGCGAAGAGTTGGGCCTTGACATGATGGTGGGAAAGAACACAGCGGTCTTTGAAACAGCATTTACCGTTTCAGTGGATTTGATTGGCCATGGATGCACTACCGGTATCTCAGCCCACGACCGCTTTAAGACCATCAAAGCCCTTGCAGACCCCGAAACAAAGGCAGAGGAGCTCGGCAGACCAGGACATATCTTTCCGTTGAAGGCGAAAAAGGAGGGAGTCCTTCGTCGGTCAGGGCATACGGAGGCTGCTATCGACTTTGCGCGGCTGGCAGGATTCCGCCCTGCAGGGGTATTGGTGGAGATCATGAATGAGGATGGCTCGATGGCACGGTTGCCTGACCTTCGGAAGGTCGCTGACCGATTCGGTTTGGCGCTTGTGTCAATAAAGGACCTCATCGCTTATCGGATGAAGACCGAAAGTCAGATTCGAAGAAGGGTGGATGTGAATATGCCAACGGAATACGGCGACTTTAAGCTGGCCGCCTATGAGCAGATCAATACAGGAGAACTTCACCTGGCCCTTGTAAAAGGCGAATGGAGTAAAGATGAACCCGTTCTGGTGCGTGTTCACTCATCGTGTGTCACGGGTGATATTTTTGGATCGTGCCGGTGCGACTGTGGTACTCAACTGCATGTCGCCATGCGAATGGTGGAGAAGGAAGGCAAGGGTGTGGTTCTGTACATGAAGCAGGAGGGTCGCGGGATCGGGTTATTAAATAAATTGAAGGCCTATAAACTCCAGGAGGAAGGATTGGATACCGTTGAGGCCAATCTTCAGTTGGGCTTTGACATGGATAATCGTGACTATGGTATTGGAGCACAGGTCCTGCATGACTTGGGGATTAGAAAGTTGAAGTTGATCACAAATAATCCTAAAAAGAGAATCGGCCTGATGGGTTATGGTCTGGAAATTGTTGAAAATGTGCCGATCGAGACAACTCCTAATAAACACAACGAAAAATATCTTAAAACCAAACGGGATAAACTGGGTCATACCATTTTAAAGCATCTATGAGACGTATCTGGGTATTCGCGTTCTTACTCCTGACAGTAGGAGGCTACTCCCAGAAGTTTCCTTCTGACTTTTGGCATGAAGGAAAAATTATCCTGGAAGCAGGTGATACATTAAAGGGAAATGTGAAGTATAACATGCAAAATGATGTGCTTCAATTTGAGAAAAATGGCGTGCTGACATCATTTACGGCGAGGAAGGTGCGGTTCTTCGAGATATTTGATTTGACCATCAAACGGTACCGACAATTCTATTCTCTTCCGTACACTACCTCAGGTGAATACAAAGCTCCTGTATTTTTTGAATTACTCGCGGAGGGGAATTTGACCTTATTGTGCAGGGAAGCGATCGAGTACAGGTCAAACGCAAGTTCAAATTCCTACTATGGTTCATCTACGCGTCTTGTGTTGGTGACTAAATTTTTTCTTTTCAAGGATAATGGCTCCATAGAGCCTTTTGTTGGAAAACGCAGCGATCTTGTTTACATAGCGGGCAACAAAGGAGTACTCGTGGAAAGATACATGAAAGCAAATAAGCTAAGCGTCGACAATAAGTATCAGTTTGCGCAAGTTGTTGATTACTATAATTCACTTTACAAATAAGCATGGGCAAACCTTTGATTTTAGTTTCAAATGACGATGGCATTACCTCATCAGGTATTCGTTGCCTCATAGATGTCATGAAAGAGTTGGGCGAGGTATTGGTGGTGGCCCCCAATCGTCCGCAATCAGGGATGGGCCATGCCATCACGGTAGGAGATACCTTGCGTCTCAAGGAGTCTCATCTATTTGAAGGTGTGCGTGCATTTGAATGTTCGGGTACGCCGGCGGATTGCGTGAAGATGGCGCGACATTATGTGTTGAAAGACGCGCGTCAACCGGATGTGGTGGTCAGCGGAATAAATCACGGAAGTAATACTTCTATTAGTGTGCTCTACTCTGGAACGATGTCGGCCGCCATTGAAGCTGCGATAGAAGGAACACCCTCTATTGGATATTCGTTGTGTGATTATAGTCAAGAGGCTGACTTTTCCCACACGGCTGAGTACGTCAGGAAGATCACGCAACAAGTATTGAACAAGGAGTTGCCCAAGGGCGTGGCACTCAATGTTAATTTTCCCCCCAAGCGCAACGAGTCATTGAAAGGTATCCGCATTTGCCGCCAGGCGAATGCCAAGTGGGTGGAGGAGTTTGATGAGCGAAGGGATCCGAATGGACGCAAATACTTCTGGATGACGGGCAACTTTGTCAATTTCGACAAAGGTGAAGACAATGACGAGTGGGCTATTGCCAATAATTATGTCTCCGTGGTGCCTTGCCAATTTGATCTCACTTCACATTCGGCCATTCCGGTATTGAATGAAGATTGGGAAATATTGAGCTGACGATTGCGATACTGACGGTGGCAGAGAAAAACCCTATATAGGATCAACATCAAATACAATCTTAACACTTCTGAAAAGCTTGTCTTCAAGCGTTCTTTCAGTCAATGACTGCAACGCATGTTTGATAAGATGAAGCTTGCCCTGGTTGCGTGGAATCTTGAGTAATACCGTGTGAAGAAATTCATTCCTGATTTTGGAAATCATGGGTTCACCTG
>JAYWDR010000475.1:0-9620 GCA_043779735.1 Cyclobacteriaceae bacterium
CCTACAACAATGATTGCCGAAATGGAAAGCCATTGCCACAGCATAAGGCTGTGAAAAAAGTTGTTCATGAGAAAGGCAAAACCGAAGGCCAACAGCGCACCACCCAATGCGCCCTCCCAGGATTTTTTGGGAGAAATTCGCTCGAATAGCTTCCGTCTGCCAAACAATGTGCCGGCAATGTAAGCACCGGTATCACTTGCCCACAAAATGAACAGACAGCCGAAGATGATCTCAAAATTGTACGTGCCGTTTTCGAAAACCGCAATGTTCAAGAGCGCATACGGCACGGCCACATAAAAGATTCCCAACAGCGTATAAGCAATATTGGTGAAAGGCTTCTGCTCAAATTTTTTGTAGAGCTTAATCAAGTACACACATGACAGCAAGGGGAAAATCAAAAAATAGTACCGATAAGAAATGTCTTTGTGCTCGATTAGAAAGGAGAGGCAGTAAATACCCATGCCACAGAGTGTACCAAATGTCTTTTGTACCACCATGCCGTCCAGACCCGCCAACGCATAAAACTCTCGTAAAGTCAAAAAGCAAATCAGAAAGAAGATCAAAAAATAAGTCCACTCGCTATACACAACACAACTGACGATGATCGCTGCTCCAAACAGGGCGGTGATAATGCGCTGAACGAGGTTGCTATAATTTTTAAGAGGCTTCACGGGGTAGGGTTAATCGTGAAGCAAAATTGCGTTTTAGATAATAGAGCAGCAAGAATGCGATGACAACGGCAATAGCAATCACCGGCAGGGGGGCACTTTCTGTGCTTTCCATATCAAATGATATCACGCCCAATTGATTGAGGTACAGTCCGACAATCTGCAACCCATTGTTAAGGAAGTGGGCCAGAATTGCCACCCAAAGATTTCCAGACCAAAAGTACAAGTATCCAAAAAACCCGCCGATTAACATACGGGGGAGAAAGCCCAAGAACTGAAAATGAACAGCACTAAATAGAATGGAGCCAAGAAGTATGGCCATATGAGGATTTTTTACGGCGCGCTGGAGCTCGGTCTGGATCAATCCGCGAAAGACCAATTCTTCACCAATGGCCGGTATTACCGCTACAACAACGAAGGTGAAAATAAATGTTGTCGGAGTAAAATTGCCGGTGATAGTTTTGATTATGGCTTCTGCCGCAGCTTCAGCGTTCTTGGCCCATCTGCCAAAGGCGCCCGTCCATTCGGGAATGGCTACCGATGCATTCCATTCAGCGATCGGTGAAATGGCAATCGCCACAGCCGCAACGGATAGCAATACAGCCGGGATAACCAATGACCACTGATGTTCTCCTTTGAAAAAAATACCTAGCCCACGGTTCTCAGAGAACTTAAGGTAATACCAAGGGATAAAGATCAGCCCCAATGCAGAGCCAAGACCTTGCGTGAGCAGAATGGGGTCGCGAAGGTCAGGATGATTGGCCGGGTCGGACATGGCACTGATAAAATCTCCTTCATAAATAAATGATCCGACAATGATCGCAATGGTCTGACTGAGAAACATCCATCCAACAATTATCACCAAAAGGAAAATCCGGATCAGGGATGAAAGAGGGGGCCTTTCGGAAACATTATTGACGTGCATGTGAGCTCTTTTGGTTATTTTTGCGGGCAAATATGGTGAATTCTTCCCTTTCGTTTAGAATTACAAGGCAGCCATGGTGAAAATTGGAAAGATTGAATTAGGTGAATTTCCCCTTCTTCTTGCGCCCATGGAGGATGTGAGCGATCCGCCCTTCCGTGCCGTGTGCAAAGCGGGAGGCGCTGACCTTATGTATACTGAATTCATCTCTTCCGAGGGGTTGATTCGCGATGCAGCCAAGAGCAGACAGAAACTTGATATTTTCGAATATGAACGGCCCATCGGTATCCAACTTTTTGGAGGTGATATTGGAAACATGGTCGGTTCGGCGGAGATCGCAACTTCCGTTAATCCAGATTTGATTGATATCAATTATGGATGCCCGGTGAAAGCGGTTGCCTGCCGTGGTGCAGGAGCCGCATTGCTACAAGACGTGCCCAAGATGGTGAAGATGACGGAAGCGATTGTGAAGTGTACCCATCTTCCTGTAACCGTAAAGACGCGGTTAGGTTGGGACGATAAGTCAAAAAATGTAACCGAAGTTGCGGAGCGACTCCAGGACATTGGCGTCCAAGCCTTGACAGTTCATGGCCGAACGCGCGTACAAATGTACAAGGGTGATGCTGATTGGGCATTGATCGCTGAGATTAAGAACAACCAGAGGATTCGAATACCCATATTTGGAAACGGGGATGTCGATACCCCTCACAAAGCGCTAGAATATAGAAATAGATTTGGAGTCGATGGCATCATGATCGGGCGCGCTTCCATAGGCACACCATGGGTCTTCAATGAGATTAAGCATTATTTCAGAACAGGTAAATTGCTCCCTTCACCCGAAGTAGCCGAGCGTGTTAGAATGTGCCGTGAGCACTTCAGTTTTTCCATTCGCTGGAAGGGCGACCGGCTGGGAGTTTTTGAGATGCGTAGGCATTATGCCAACTATTTCAGGAGCCTTCCTGATTTTAAACCGTTTCGGACGCGATTGGTGGAAGCCGATACGGACAATGAAGTTCATGCCATTCTTGACGAGATTGGTGAAGTGTTCTCATTCCAACCTGCTTTCGCTTAGCTAAAAAAGAATGAAAAATATCAAATGTCAGGCATTGATTCAGAAAGTGAGGGTACTTGTCATCGATAAATGCCACTCGCATCTTGTACCTTAACGTGGCCAGTTCAGTGTTTGATATTTTCTCTTTGCAATAACGAACTGTGGAAAACAAGAACTCCTCCCTTTCAATTATTCTTTTACTGATACTGGCCCTGATCTGGGGAACATCCTTCATTCTGATGAAGAAGGGGCTCATCGTTTTTTCCCCAGGGGAAGTGGCTTCGCTACGTGTGACTGTGGCCGGAATCATTTTGTTGCCATTGGCAATCATGAAATGGAAAGAGATAAGACCCACCTACGCCTATAAATTATTCTCGTCGGGGCTTTTGGGTGTTTTTATTCCAGCTTTTCTTTTTGCTACAGCACAGCTGCATATTGATAGTTCAGTAGCTGGAATTCTCAACACCATTTCGCCACTCTGGACAATGATCATGGGCACTGTGGTGTACCATTTAACGTTTAAGCGAACCTCCATAATTGGTATCCTGATAGGTCTTGGCGGCACAATACTGTTGATGCTTTCACGGTCAGGTGGTCAAGTTGCCGGTTTCAATCTCTATGGCCTTTTGATTGTGTTGGCCTGTGCGTTTTATGGATTTAATCTGAATTACATAAAGTACAACCTGGCTGATTTGCGTTCGCTTACTATTACAAGCATTTCTGTAGCACTTGTTGCGCCCTTGGCGGCCTTGTACCTTTTTGGCTTCACTGACTTCACGGAAAAACTTGCCAATGCACCAGGGGCCTGGAAAGCATTCGGGTATGTTGCTCTGCTGGCGTTCATGAGCACGGCGATTGCTGTCTCCATCTTTAATAAGCTGGTGAAGATGACAACACCTCTTTTTGCAAGTACGGTCACTTACATCATGCCAATCGTGTCGGTGATGTGGGGCGTGCTGGACGGTGAGGAATTGTTAGTCAGTCATTTCATTGGGATGGCTGCCATCCTGGGTGGCGTGTATTTAGCGAACAGAAAGTGGGATTGATGCCCACTGTATTAAATCTGATGGTCGCTATTTTTATCCCCCACCATTCGTAATTTGTTTTGATCATTCTCTCTGTGAATCAAAAACGTGACTATCTAATAATCGGGCAAGGATTGGCGGGCAGTGCACTGGCATGGGAGCTCATGCAGCGAGGCAAATCTGTAATGGTTATTGATCAACCCACTGCCAATAGGGCCTCCGCCGTAGCGGCAGGACTTTTCAATCCGATCACAGGCAGGGTGATGACAAAAGCCTGGAAGGCAGATTTAATTTTTCCTTTTCTCCAAAAATTCTATCATCATGCGGAAAAGGTGCTGAACAAGAAGTTCTTTTTTGCTTTACCAATTTATTGTCCGTTTCTCACTCTTCAAGAAAGAAACCAATGGAAATTAAAAAGTGAGTCATCTGGACTGAAAGAATTTCTTCATGCGATTCATGGACCGGAGGCGTTCACCCATCAGGTAGTTGATCCATTCGGAGGAATTGAAATCGCACAGTCAGGATATTTGCGTGTTAATTTGTGGATGTCGGCCATTCGAGATTTTCTTAGAGAGAAGGGCTCGTTGCAGCAGGATTCATTTCTGGAGCAAGATCTTTCCCTCGATGATGGGATTCGTTACAAAGAATACTATTTTACAAAGATTATTTTCTGCAATGGACTTTGTGCCCTGGACACACATAGGTTTCGTTGGCTTCCACTGGAGCCGTTGAAGGGTGAAATGCTCGAAGTGAGGATTCTTGCAAAGCCTGAAAGGATTTATAACCAGGGTGTGTACCTCGTTCCGTCGGATGGAGAGCATGTTTTCAAGGTGGGCGCTACCTATGAACATAGCCCTTTTGCAGAAGACATTACACAGGGTGCAAGGGAAGAATTGGGTGCCAAACTTCGGGCATTGATTAGACTACCCTATGAGATTATTCACCAAGAGTGGGGTATTCGGCCTACCACCTCTGACAGAAGGCCATTGCTTGGCGCCCATCCTCAGAATAAAAATGTAATCATTTTCAATGGCCTGGGAACGAAAGGCGTAAGTTTGGCTCCGTATTTTGCTCACCAGTTGGCCGATTGGCTGGACGGCAAAGGTGACTTGTCAGCAGAGGTCAATATTAATCGGTTCAAAGCGTTATATTCGGGGTGACTGTGAATAAATTTATGAATGTGAGGTTGCGCTGTCGTGCGCTGGCAGTTATTACTTTTTCTTTGATGGCCATTTTTCCTGGATGGACACAGCATGCCACTGAAACCTTTGGCAAGAATCGTGTGCAGTACCGGAATTATAAGTGGCAATATGTCAGCTCTGATAATTTCGATGTCTACTATTACGACGATCGTCGAAGAGTGGCAACCGAGGCAACACAATACCTCGAATCGGAATTTGACCGTATCACCGACTTGATCGGTTATCCTCCCTACTTAAAAACCAAGGTGTTTCTCTACAACTCTGTAACAGACTTGCAGCAGAGCAACATGGGTATTATCGGCAAGCAGTTTAACGTAGGAGGCCAGACAGAATTCATTAAACCCTATGTGGAGATTGCGCACCCCGGCACCCTGGATGAATTTAAAGAAGAGCTGGTCTATAAAGTCTCGGACCTGATGGTTCATGAGATGATGTTTGGTGGGAGCCTGAAGGACATGTTTCAAAATGCAGTGCTGCTCAACCTTCCAGATTGGTTTATTGATGGGGCCTCCCTGTATGCTGCCAAAGGCTGGAATGCCGAGATGGATGATTATGTACGTCAGTTGGTGCAAACGAAGCGTGTAAACAAAGCCGTGAAGCTGACCGGGTATGAGGGAGCATTGGTAGGCCAGTCTATTTGGAACTACATCGTAGAGAAGTATGGTAAAGGAAGTGTGGCCAATATATTGAACTATACACGGGTGATTCGCAACGAGCAAAAAAGTATGTACATCACCTTGGGAATCGGGTTTAAACAATTCATGAAAGAATGGAAGATGTTCTATGCTTCTGAACAGGAAAAGGTTGGCCAGAGCTATAACGCACCGTTCGACTCAACCCGTTTCAGTCCAAGACACCGCAAGACAGCGATTTACACAACTGTCAAGATCAGTCCGGATGGAAAAAATGTGGCCTACGCGGAGAATGATCGCGGGAAGTTCACTGTCATGGTAAAATCCCTTGAAACAGGACGTGAGACAAAGATTCTTACGGGTGGCAATAAGACTTTTAAGCAAACGGTGGATTATCATATTCCATTGATAAGTTGGGCAGATGCCCACACACTTGGCGTGATCGGTGTGCGGTATGGTCAGTATATCTTTTGGTTATACGACCTGAGCACCCGTAGTAAACTCCCGCGTCAGCTAGACAAGTTCAGCAACATTCGAAGTTTTGATTTTTCTGGTAACGGCAGGCTGGCGGTAATGAGTGCTGACATGGGAGGGCAGAATGACCTGTTTCTCATAAGCAGCCGCAGAGATCGAACCAAGCGATTGACTAATGATATCTTTGATGACTTCGATCCATCGTTCATTCCCAATACCAACTCTGTGGTCTTTAGTTCAAATCGCACCACGGATACTGTCAACCTGATTAGAAAGGATTTTACGAAAGTGCCTTCAAACTATAATCTATTTACCTATAACCTTGACACCACCTCTAACCTTGTGTCCCGGATCACAAACACGCTCAGTAAAGATTTTTACCCAAAGGCGATTGATGAGAACACATTTTACTACCTAAGCGACCAGCGCGGTATTCTCAACCTTTTCAAATTCAACAGACAATCAGGTGTGTATGCACAAGTGACGAACTTTCCATCGAGCATCAAAGAATATGACATCGATTTTAAAAGTCGGACGTTTGCAATTGTAATGACCAATAATTTAAAGGAGGATATTTTTGTTCAACAAAATTTTAACCTCGACCGTCAGATTTTTACTCCGGCTACACGAAGAAAAGAAACACAACAGGTCAAATTCATCTCGGAAAAAAGGAAGAATGATGCAAGAAAAGGCATGTCCATTAAACAATTGATCAACGAGCGTCTTCGGCAAAAGGAGGACTCCATAAATAGGAAACCTGTGCCTGTCGACGCAATCAAGATCGTCGCGATTGCTACTGACACCACCCAGATCAAGCCAATAAAAACAGAGATCAATGTAGACGATTACACTTTTGAGGAAGAGAAGGTGAAAAAAGATACGGTGATTGTTCCCCCGACACCAAAAAAGGAGGAGAAAAATCTGAATACAGACGACTACAAGTTTGAAGACGAGGCTATCAAAACTCAAAGACCGAGTGAGACGTTTTTGAGTCGGTATATGAAAGCCAGGGAAAGCAGCCGTATTAACGGACCCTTTCCGTATGAACCGAAATTCAGTTATGAAAATTTTACCACAAATTTTGTTATTGATCCTCTGCGGGGATTTAGCATCCGCCTGGAAACACAGATGAACGACATTCTGGAGAATTTTCGACTGTTGGGGGGCATTCAAACGGCTTTTGATTGGAAGAGCGGCGATGTATACGCAGAGGTCCAATATATTAAGCACCGCGTGGATTTTAGTTTCCGCTTCGACCGGAAAGCAATCTTCTGGACCCAGCATAACCCTGCCGAGCCGCAGAAGGATCAACTTCAGAAATATTCCTGGCAAAAAATTGAAATAGGGGCAGCCTTGCCCATCAGCGTGAGAACACGGGTATCCATAAAGCCTTTTATCGGATTTACACAATTCACGGATCGCGGACCGGATCAGTCAGTGCCACCCGGACCACCTACATTCCTGCCCTCCAAACAACAGTTTTACGCAGGCACCAAGGCCGAGTTGGTGTATGATAATTCAGTCACCACGGATATGAACCTGATAGAAGGTACTCGCGGGAAGATCAGTTTAATACACTACGGAGGGTTGGGTAACGAGAAAGCAAGTTTCTCGCAGATTTCACTGGATGTGCGCCACTATCAGAAAATCTACAAGGAGATTGTGTTTGCCGTACGCGGATACACAGGAACATTTTTTGGTAACTCGCCAAAACAGTATGTGCTGGGTGGTGTAGACAATTGGTTTGCCAATTCCACCAACTATGACGGCCTAAAGAACCCCCTATTTGTTAAATCGGGCTATAACGAGAATCTCCTCTTCACTGAATTTGCCACTTCCCTAAGAGGATTTGACTATGCGACTTTGTATGGCACGAGCGTGGCGATGGCAAATGCTGAACTAAGGATCCCGCTGATACGAGCGCTTGCCGGCGGTCCGGTATCTTCCAATTTCTTTCGCAACATGCAGTTCACCGCATTCTATGATATTGGGACCAGCTGGACCGGAGACCCGCCCATAAACTCCAAGAACACGCTCCGTACCGTCGAGATCAAGCAAGGCCCTTTCATAATTGATTTAAAACAATATCTCAACCCCTGGCTGTATAGCTACGGACTTGGCTTCCGTTCTATGATGTTGGGCTATTACCTCAAATTTGATTTGGCGTGGCCCGTCGAGAATTATAAGGTGAAGGACCCGCGATTAATGGTTTCGATTGGATTTGATTTCTAGCCGAACGTATCGTTGGATACCATCCTTCGGTAAGGGGTGCCTACTTGGATTCTTTTTATCTTGCCACCTAAAGAACGTATTACTCTATGCTTAAATCCATGACAGGCTTCGGACAGGCCAGTGCTTCCTTTAAGGATATATTGATGCTAGTGGAAGTCAAGACACTCAACTCAAAATTTCTTGATCTCAGCCTCAAGGTACCAAAGGTTTTTTTGGAAAAAGAACTCGAGATAAGAAATAGTATCACTGAAAAAATGGAACGTGGAAAGGTGTCTGTTTCGATTGAGCATATAAAACCAGCCGCTCTGGAGATCAAACAACAATACAATGAAGTATTGTTCATTGCGCATTATGCCGAATTAAAGAAGCTCGCCGATCGAGTGATGGCACCCTATGATCACCTGTTGGAGATGGCCTTGCGCTCACCGGACGTGCAGCAGGTCTATGAACGCGAAACACTCGACCCTGAAGTATATGGAAAATTTGTCCAGCTATTGAAGGAAGCACTTGATCATTGCGACGATTTTCGGAAGGTGGAAGGAAGCACATTAGGAGAACGATTGAAAAGCTATTTAAATGCCATCGCCGGTTCACTGAAGAATGTGGAAAAACTTGACCCCCTGCGTGTAGAAAAAATCAGGACAAGAATTAAGAATGGTATTCAGGAGTTTTTTGGTGAGCAGGGTTTCGATGCGAACCGCCTGGAACAGGAGATCATATTCTATATTGAGAAGTTGGATATTCATGAGGAACGCGTACGATTGAAGACGCATCTTGACTATTTCTTGAAGGTAATGGGTGAACCACAATCCAATGGTAAGAAACTTGGATTTATTGCGCAGGAGATCGGTAGGGAGATCAATACCATTGGCTCCAAGGCAAACGATGCGGAGATGCAAAAGGAAGTGGTGATGATGAAGGAAGAACTGGAAAAAATAAAGGAACAATTAAATAATGTGCTTTGATCATTCGAATGAAACAGCCTGATCCTTGTGCTCCAGAGATAAGTTTGAATTTTGTTGCTGATGAAGACTCCATTTTGTTTAGCTTTTGTAAGACCCTTTGGTTCCTGGCCTCATTCCCTTTGTGCCGCGGGTTATGTCTTTTAGTTATTTCACTTTCTGCCTCTGCCCAGATAGGGGGTAAGGTCCAACAGCAAGGAAATATTCACGGGCTTTGGCAAAATAACCAGTTTGGTTACAAGATGACCCTCTTGCTCATTCCCGATGGATCGGGCGACTTTGATGGAGAGCCCATAAAATTTTCTACGAAAGGCAAAGAGTTGTCCATTACGGTGGGCACCACATCCACCATCTACCTGTATGCACTTCAGGGCAATTCGCTTACACTGTCAGGCGGTGATCTTGACGGAAATGTCTCTTTCTCCCGCAATGAGTCTGGCGTTTCAAAAAGT
>JAYWDR010000476.1:0-3389 GCA_043779735.1 Cyclobacteriaceae bacterium
AGAATTTGCATAGTCAAATAGTGGTGTTGTAGATGAAAGAGACGAAATCGAGTATATATATAGGGATAATTTCAAATAGTAATAGTAAAACTATCATCAAAATAGTATGCTTTACTGTAAGGATTTTATTTGATAACTCATTCTGCGTGATTTTTTCCTGTTTTTGGCCCATCAATCGATACTTTTTTCAGAAAATATGTTCAACGGGAGTGTTATAGTAAACGAACTTATATAACTTAGGACAATATTTAATTCAACTTAAACCAAAACTATGAGGAAGTTTCTACTAACACTGTTCTCATTCGCTTTTGTGCTCAGTGCATTGGCACAGGATCGAATAGTTTCTGGGAAGATCACATCATCTGAGGATGGAAGTGGCCTGCCAGGAGTAAACGTAGTGCTCAAAGGCACTTCGAATGGGGCCGTCACAGATGTGGACGGTAACTACAAACTCAGCATTCCAGCCTCTGGCGGAACACTGGTGTTTTCATTCATTGGGTTGCAAACACAGGAAGTCGAAGTGGGTCAGCGCACAGTCGTTGAGATCCAAATGGCTTCTGACGTTAAGCAGCTTAGCGAAGTGGTTGTAACCGCTCAAGGTATACAATCAGAGAAGCGAGCGCTTGGGTACTCAGTCGCTTCCATAGGTGGCGCAGCACTACAGCAACGTCCTGAATCGGATGTGGCCAGGGTGTTGAATGGTAAGATCCCAGGTGTACAGATCAACCAGACCAATGGTATGTCCGGAACGGGTACGAGCATTGTAATCCGTGGATATTCTACCATTTCTGGAACGAACCAGCCTTTGTTTGTTATTGATGGTGTTCCTTTCAATACCAATACAAACCAGCAAGGTGACTACTCACAAGGTTCTTTGGCGACTTCCAGCCGCTTCCTTGACCTTGATCCTAACAACATAGAAAGTATGTCCGTGTTGAAAGGCTTGAGCGCTACTGTGTTGTATGGTGAGCAAGGCAAGAAAGGTGTGATTCTTATCACAACCAAGAATGGTTCTACCAAAAAGAAAGATTTTGAAATCACTATTAACCAGTCAGTTTTTGCGAATGAGATAGCTTCTCTCCCTGACTATCAGAATAACTATGGAAACGGATTCTATCAAAACTATGGTCCTTTCTTTAGTAATTGGGGCCCTCCTTTCTCTACAAGCCCTTTTAAAAATGACAATACTCCAGCCACCATCCCACATTGGTATTCACATTGGGGTGATCCTACGTTGAGTGCTGCATTCCCGCAGTTCAATACTATTGACCCTGCAACCGGAAAAAAACCAGCAGTGCCTTACGCACCGCAGCAAAATATTTCCGCTTTCTTCCGGACAGGCATGATTTCTCAGACGTCTTTGAATATTGGCGGATCGACTGACAAACTTAACTACAATGCCAATTTCGGGTATGCCCATGAAGATGGCTTTACTCCTGGAAATACCCTGGTGAAATACAATGGAGGTGTAGGTATCACGGCCAAACTGACCAATAAGTTTACGGTCAGCACCACCTTGAATTTCGCTAGAACAGATATGGTAACGCCTCCGATTGCGGCAGCAGGAGCGGGTGGTGGTATAGCCGGCAGTGGATTTTCACTTTACTCTGAATTGCTGTTCACACCCAGAAGCGTTGATATAATGGGACTTCCTTTTGAGACTCCTATTGACCATCGTTCTGTGTACTACAGATCAGGTAATGATATTCAGAACCCACGCTGGACAGCCAAGTACAACAAAAATACGGACAACGTAAACCGCGTGTACGGCAAGACCTCGTTCAATTATGCGATTACAGACCATCTAAGTGCTGTATATCGCTTAGGTGTTGATACATATAGTGAAAAACAGGAATACATTATTCCCAAAGGCGGCAGGCAGAACGGTAATTACCTTAACGGTCTTTACAGAACTACCGATATCAGCAACACCATCTGGGACCATACTTTCTTGTTGAATTACAACAAGGATATTAACCCGGACATCAATTTGACCGGAACCCTCGGCGCCAACATCCGTCAGGATTCATACGCACAAACGGGTGAAGAAAGTGTAAACCAGATTGTGTTTGGGTTTAATAACCATGCCAATTTTACGGAACACTCCTCCAGAAACGGACAGGCAGGGATTGATATGCAATACAATACAGAAAAGATCTGGCAGGCAATTTACGGTACCGCCACAATGGATTACAAGCGTTATTTGTATGTCAACATAGCAGCACGTAACGACTGGACATCTACCCTGGAAAAGGCAAACAACTCAATCTTGTACCCTTCCGCCAGTGTGTCTTTCGTACCCACGACAGCATTTAATCTTGAATCGAAGAACCTCAACTACCTTAAGGTACGTGTGGGATACGGTACTTCTGCAGGTTTTCCTCAGCCTTACCTGACCCGCAGTAACCTGGACATCAATGCAAGGGCGTTTGTCAATCAAGGCGGAGCGGCCATAGGAACTAACGCCTTGTCAAGTCGTTTGGGTAACGCCAACCTGAAGCCAGAACTTCAGAAAGAACTGGAATTCGGTATTGAAGCAAAGTTCTTTCAGAACCGCCTCGGTCTTGATATGTCGGTGTACAACAGAACAACTACTGACTTGATCACACGGACTCCTTTGGATAATGCAACAGGTTTCGGTGAAACCAACATTAACGTTGGATCATTGTCAAACAATGGTATTGAATTAGCGATTACAGGCACCCCTGTGATACGGGGCGATTTCCGGTGGGATGTAACTGCCAATTTCTTCTCGTATAGGTCAAAAATCGAGACTTTGGGTGGCGGTCTGACGCAGATTCAAATCGCTGGCTTTACAAGCCCCGGTAACTATGCTATCCCTGGACAGCCTTATGGTACGATTCAGGGTTATGGTATCCAACGCAACGCAAAGGGTGAAAAGGTGGTTGACGGAACAGGTCTTTACCTTGCATCTGATAATCTCTTGAACCTGGGCAGCCCAATTCCTGATTACACGTTGACCTTGATCAACGGTTTCAGTTACAAGGGCATCAATCTTTCAATGCAGTTTGATTACAGAAAAGGTGGGAAGATCTATTCTACAACCGCCGGTACCGTGGTGGCCCGAGGGCCTACAGCCGTTACCAATGGCGACCCCGCTTTGACGTATATTATGCCTGGTGTGAAATCGGATGGAACCAAGAACGATATCGCTCTACCCTATGCCGACATTTACTATAGCAACGTGTTGAATTATGGAATCGCAGAACTTTCCATGTACGATGGTACCACCATCCGATTGCGCGAAATAGCGGTCAGCTACTCATTGCCAAAGTCATTGCTGGCGAAAACACCTTTCAAGGGTGTCTCCTTCAGTTTCTCCGGTCAGAATCTTTGGTACAATGCTGTAAACTTCCCGAAAGCACTCA
>JAYWDR010000477.1:0-3377 GCA_043779735.1 Cyclobacteriaceae bacterium
GGTCATCTGGTGTTGATACTCAATCAATGCAAGCGTGGCCTCGGAGGGGTCATTCCTGAATCCCACATTTTTAGCTAGCTCTCCAAGCATCTCATAAGAGCCGATGTCAGCAAGCAAGGCCATGGACCACAGCGCTTGCTTGCGAAGTGCCATGTCAGTTGATGTAGCAACCTGTGTAATCGCTGGCAGGGCAGGTTGATATTTCATTTCTCCCAACGCCTTAATTAGTCGGTTCTGAATTATTGGTGATGACTTGGGCACTGAAACCAACAATGCTTCCCCTGCATCCTGAGTACCAATGGTGACGAGTGCTGCTATGGCAGGATCAAACAATTCTTTGTCAGCGATATAATGAGTAAGGTCTTTTGTCGACGCATCAGAGCCAATGGATTTGATGTTGCTTATAAAGTATGCCTTGACTTCTGTGGAAGTTGTCTTGCCCAATGCTGCCAGGTAGGCCTTTTCAATCTTTGCTTTCTCGGCATGGGTTTTGGCATAATGGGTGAGAAGCGATACGGCATAGCGCGCGGATACACCCTGGGCATTTCCATTGGGTTGAACCTGGTCCATCACCAGCTTCAGGCCTTCATCACCTGTCTTGAGGAGCTCTTGAAACACCTGGTCAGCGAGCTGATTGTCTGTTGTTGGCAACAGGGCCATGGCATCAGCTACTTTCGTACCTGCTGTGCGAACGTCCTGGGCCCACATGGACACCGGACCCGACAACCAGATGAGTAGGATAAATCTTATTATATATTTCTTCAACATGGCTTTGCGCTAAAGATTAAATTTTCCAAGGGCCCCTCATGGACTGGTTGATCAATTTGTTCGCGGCTTCGTCATTGAGGAATTCCTGTTTCACAGGATCAAAATCAAGAGACCTTCCGAGTTGCAAGGCAATCTTGCCCATATTCACAATCGTGCTCGAACGATGTCCATTCACTTCGTTCAGCGCAAACTTCTTGCGGCTGATTACAGATTCGCTAAACGTTGTGATCTGCGGTTGCGGATCTGCGAATGTATCCAGGACTTTGAGCAGGTTTGGGATGTCGGACTTAAAGCCCTTGTATATCTTGCCACGAGGGCCTTCGATGTACGGTACGTTGGCATCCTTATTCTCTCCATCCAAAATAATCTTGCAACCATCGGCATAAGTAAACTCAATCCTTCGCCAGGTGCCCACGGCATCATCATGCTGTTGTGGTGCATCCACATCCACACGTACAGGACTGGTATTATCTTTCCCTAGAATATATTGTACTGGATCAATATAGTGCTGTCCCATGTCGCCAAGCCCACCGCCGTCATAATCCCAATATCCTCGGAAAGTGCCGTGAACCCGATGTGGGTTGTAAGGCTTGTAGGGTGCGGGGCCCAGCCACATGTCGTAGTCTAGTTCGGCTGGTACCGCTATCGGTTCCAGGTTAGTTTTGCCAACCCAATAAAATTTCCAGTTAAAGCCGGTGACTCCACTAATTGTCACCTTCAATGGCCATCCCAATAGTCCGCTTTCGACAGCCTTTTTTAACGGCTTGACGGTGGTGCTCATTCCATAGAAATTGTCGGTAAACCTGAACCAAGTGTTCAATCGGAAGATGCGGCCGTACTGCTCTATGGCTTCTACCACCCGTTTACCTTCTCCAATAGTACGCGTCATGGGCTTTTCGCACCATACGTCTTTTCCGGCCTGCGCAGCCATCACGGACATGAGACCGTGCCAATGGGGTGGGGTGGCGATATGAACAATGTCAATATCGGGTTGCGCAAGGAGCTCTCTAAAATCTGAGTAGCCACGGATATTTCCTCCACCTGCCGTCACAGCATCTTTAAGGTGGGAAGCGTCTACATCGCACACAGCCAATAACTTACCCTCGTATTCGAAATGTCCGCGACCCATACCGCCAACACCTATAATACCTTTAGTCAGCATGTCGCTTGGAGCCAGGAAGCCCTTACCGCCTAATACATGCCGTGGTATGATGGCGAAGGCGCCTAGGGCTAACGCAGACTTCTTTATGAAATCCCTTCTTGAATTCTTGCTGAGGTCAGCGGTTTTTTTCATGCCCATGGTGGATCAAATTCCCGCGTAAAAATTATAACAAAAATACGAACTTGCGCATACCGCGGGAATTAAACCTGGAGAAAGCTTAAAACCAAACGCTAAAGGCCAACAGCTAAAAGCGTCAGAAGTCCAGAACCAGTGAATTCATTGTGTTCACTATCTTCGCACCACATGAAGCATTACAAATATCCACCCGGCTATTCATTTTTTGAAACCTATCAACGGGCTTTGTCGGTCGTGAGGAATCCGATCCAAGTCATGAACGAAAGCGTCGCAAAGTTTGGAGAATCTTACTCCGTGTACTCAGGCCTGAGCTCTAGAATGATTCTCACGCAGGATCCGGAGTTCATTGATTATATACTGAAGAAGAATCATAAGAATTACTACAAGTCCAGAATGGTGACAGAAAAGCTGGGCCGGTTTATCGGCAATGGCTTGCTCACCTCCAACGGACCATATTGGCTACGCCAGCGACGACTGATACAGCCTGGTTTTCACCAGCAGAAAATTCAGGCACTCTTTGGTATCATGAAAAAAACCATTGACGACTTCCTCGAAAAATTGCCCACGGGCGAAAGGGTTGACATTTATCCATACATGAACAGGTTGGCATTTGAGGTGGTGATCAACACTCTTTTTGATGTAAAGATTCCAGTTTCCTCCATCGATGAACTAAGTCGCTTTATCAGTGAGGTACAGGAATTTGTCATCAAGGATATCCGGCAACCGTACAAAAGCTGGTGGTTCATTTTGTCCGGTGAAGTCAATAGAAATATGAAAAAGGCCGCAAGGGCGCGTGACATTCTTCGCGAAATCATTCATCAAAGAAAGGCCAGCAACAAAAAATTCAACGATTTATTGGACATGCTCCTGGATGCCCGGTATGAGGACACCGGAGAGCCTATGTCGGAGGAACAAATACTCGATGAGATCTTGATTCTTTTTATCGCCGGTCATGAAACGACAGGAAATGCGCTCACATGGACTTTGTACTTGCTAGCCAACCATCCGGACCAACTTGAGAAATTACGTCGCTCAACAAAAGATATTGACATTGACGGATGTGTAACGCACCCTGGACTGGAATCCGTGATCAATGAGAGCATGCGGTTGTATCCGCCGGCCTGGGTCAGTGACCGCGTATCGCTGGCGGATGATTCTTTCAAGGGGTTTTCATTTCCCAAAGGCACCATCATTGCGCTCTACTACTATGGCCTTCACCGGAATGAGCAGTACTGGAAAGATGCCCAGTCATTCAAGCCTGAGCGGTTCATTCATCAACATGAAGACAAAGAAAAGGCGAGGGCCTTCTTTC
>JAYWDR010000478.1:0-3377 GCA_043779735.1 Cyclobacteriaceae bacterium
GGCGTTGTTGGGTTGATCACCGGCTCGATACGAAATGCGGGTACCGGGCTTCAGTCCCAATTTTTCCGCGGCAGGTTGAGTTAATTTTCCCTGGACAGAAAAGACTTTCACAACAGCCGGCAGAAGTCTATCATCGATTTCAAATTCCCGTAAGAGATCAGTGGCCAGGCTATTTTTCTGAAAATCCCAAAGAATCCCCTCTGACAGGCCGGCCTCGGTGGTCAAGCTCTCTCCCGTCATCTTCAGGGCTATAAAGTCGCCAGGTAACATTACCTTATGGATCCGGCCATAGAGCTCATGCTCATTTTCCTTCACCCATCGCAGTTTGGAGGCCGTAAAGTTGCCTGGAAAATTCAGAAAGTGTTCAAGGCAGAAGGTTTCACCTAACCGCTTCAATGCCTTGCCTCCAATTTCGACTGCCCGACTGTCACACCAGATTATGGCAGGACGGAGGGATTGATGGGACTTGTCCACTACTACCAATCCATGCATCTGATAGGTAATACCAATGGCCAGGATACTATGAGAAGGAATTGTTGATTTCTCAAGGCAAACTCGTACGCTGATGATGACATTTTGCCACCACATCTCAGGGTCTTGTTCTGCCCAGCCAGGGTGTAGGCAGAGCATCGGCATTTGCGTGGCGGGTGATTGTGCGGAAGCTATAGTCTTGCCTGATCGGACTTCCATAAGGCAGCTCTTCACGGAGGAACTCCCGATATCGATACCTAGCAAATAACCATCCGGATGCATCGTTCTGAAAGATAGCAATTAGGCCTACTTCAACCCACAAGTCAAAGAATAAATCATTCTCGATGCCTGCCCATGTATGACTCAATCTGAGAAGCAAGAAAACCCCACGCTTGTAATTCAACTAGTTTTTATTGAGGCTGCTTCTCTAGAGAAGACTTCGTAAATAGTTGCACTGATTTCCCATTTAATACTAAAACCATCGGATCTCCAGACTCAAGAATTGTATCCGTTTTCACTTTTGAAACTTTTACTTTTACAACCCGGCCTCTGAATTCCAGTCGGAAAGAATAGGATTCCCACTGATCTGGGATATAGGGAGAGAGATGAAGTTTTCCATCGTGTATCCGCATCCCGCCAAAGCCTTTCACTATACACATCCAGGTGCCTGCCATGGAAGTAATGTGGCAGCCGTCGCTAGTATCATTATTATAGTCATCGAGGTCAAGGCGCGAGGTACGTAGATACATTTCGTAAGCCTTTTCCTTGTAGCCAAGCCTGGAAGCCAGAATAGCATGAACACATGGTGAAAGTGATGACTCATGAACCGTCATGGGCTCATAGAAGTCAAAATTCCTCTTGAGCGTATCTATATCAAAACTATCTTCGAAAAAATACAATCCCTGTAGTACATCTGCTTGCTTGATAAAGCAAGAGCGAAGAATTCTGTCCCAAGACCATTTCTGGTTGAGGGGAAGATCGTCTGGTCGAAGATCTTTGACCGTCATCAGCTCTTTGTCCAGAAAGCCATCCTGCTGCAGGAATATACCGCGTTGCTTGTCCTCAGGGAAATACATTTTCTCTTGAATGTCCATCCACTTCGACCGCTCCTCTTTCTCGCTAAACTTTATCCTGGAAACAATCTTTTCATAGGCAAGTGCATCACGATTCTTCACATAGTCAACTGCTTTTTGGCTATAGTCCAACGTCCACACGGCAAACTTATTGGTGTACCAGTTATTGCTTGAATTGTTCTCGTATTCATTAGGACCCGTAACACCCAACATGACATACTTTTGTTTTTCGGCTGACCAATTAACTCGTTGGGCCCAGAACCGCGATAAGGCAATCAACACCTCAAGACCATGATGTACCATGTACTCTTCATCCCCGGTATACCTTACATAGTCAAAAATTGCATAGGCAATCGCCCCATTACGATGGATCTCTTCAAAAGTAATTTCCCATTCATTGTGGCACTCCTCTCCATTCATCGTCACCATCGGATACAATGCGGCTCCATTGGTAAAGCCCAGCTTAGCGGCATTTTCAATTGCTTTAGTCAAATGTTTAAAGCGATATACCAATAGGTTTTTGGCCACATTGGGATTTGATGTGCCCAGGTAAAATGGCAGGCAATACGCCTCTGTATCCCAATACGTGCTGCCTCCATACTTCTCACCTGTGAATCCTTTGGGTCCAATGTTCAATCGCTCATCAACACCGGTGTACGTCTGCATGAGTTGGAAAATATTAAATCTGATGCCTTGTTGTGCCGCGACATCACCGTCAATAGTAATATCGCATTCTTCCCAGGTATGCGACCAGACAGAGACATGATCCACTAATAGTCTTTCAAAACCTTTGGCACCGCATTCACGAAGTTTAATCCTGCAAATATCCGCCAATTCTTCCCTGGGGTGATTTTCGGAGGAGAGAACAACCGCATACTTGAACACGGCACACTCCACACCTTGCAGTAGCGGCACGTCCACTGAATTATCCGCATACTTCTCTTTGGTGTTCCACGATGGCTTTACGGACAGTGCCCTGCCACCAGATTGGATCGCATAGGTCATTCCTGTACAGACGTGAAAGAAGGTCTTCTTTGTCTGAGCCGTAACAATGGCAGTACCCGCTTTGGCCTCCTTGTACACTTCTTCCCAGAACTTCTCATCGTAATTAGAGTCTTTGTTGACTACATCAGCATCCACCTCCAGGCGAATTGTAGCTGTGGAAGAAAAGTTTAGAGGAGTCATAGCATATCGGATGGCGCCGACCTCACCGTTTGCCCTTGAGCAAAAACGGGTTGAAGCAATACTTAATTTTTTTCCATCCGAAAAAGTTGCCGTAAATGATCGTTGAAGGATGCCTTGCTTCATATCCAGCACTCTGCGAAAATCTTCTACCTTACAGCTCGCCAGGTCAAGTAGTTGTTTGTCAATAGTGATATGTATTCCAATCCAGCTGGGAGCGTTCAATACTTTGGCGAAGTATTCAGGGTAGCCGTTCTTCCACCAACCTACACGGGTCCTGTCAGGATAGTAAACCCCAGCTACATAACTGCCTTGATGGCTTTCGCCCGAATAATCCTCCTCAAAATTGGCGCGCTGGCCCATGCGACCATTCCCTATACTGAATAGGCTCTCAGAAATCTTGTTCAAACCAGGATCAAATCCTTCTTCGATAATATTCCATTCGTGATGACTAATAAAATTTTTCATACAATCAGAAATGCCGTGACCTTAAATTCAAAAATTGACGAATAGGTAGTTACAGGGATTCAAGTAGTTCAACATTGAAATCGCCCGTCCGCGAAATCACCAAATTTGCTTTGCCTAATTGCCTGGCAGAGCCAACACCAACAGACCTCATGCCGGCATTCCGGGCAGCCTCCACTCCTGCTT
>JAYWDR010000479.1:0-3366 GCA_043779735.1 Cyclobacteriaceae bacterium
TTGCGCGCAAGGGTGACAAGGACAATGCTGGCGGTGGCGAGAAGACCGGTAAACTCGAAGACAAGAAATTCAACAAAGTAACTATCGTCATTCAGTAAATCCTAAAGCCAACAGCCCAGGGTTATGAGCCAAAAGCTAAAGCCAAGGGCAGCATGCTATCAATCAGATGATGGGAAATAATCACGACAGAAAAATACTTCTGGAGAACCTGAAGAAATACCGCAGTTCATTTGAGGAGGAGAAAACCTTTATTACGAGATTTCTAAAGCTTCTTGAGAACTCCAACGCCTTCGAAAGAACACACTTGCCGGGCCATATTACTGGTTCTGCGTTCATTGTCTCTGAAGATTTTACCCACACACTGTTAGTACATCATGCCAAACTGAATAAGTGGCTGCAGCCTGGTGGACACGCTGATGGTGATGCGAATGTAGCCCGGGTAGCACTTCGTGAGGCTAATGAAGAAACGGGCCTTCAACACCTGACGCTGGTAACCCCCGAAATATTTGATATCGACATCCACCCTATCCCCACCCGGAAGGACTTTCCCCAACACAATCATTACGATGTTCGCTATCTGATTAAAGGCTCTGTCAACGAAAACATTAGTGTAAGTGCGGAGTCGCACGACGTGAAGTGGGTGACTCTGACTGAACTGGAGAAATACAACGGAGAGGAGTCCATTTTGAGATTGAGGGAAAAGCTGTTGCTACTAAGTCATTAACGGCAGCCGTTTATTTAGACAAATTGCAAATAAGTTACATTTCATAGTGTCAACGGCATCCTTGAAAACAGGGATACGCCCTTCGGCCATTGGCCGATTAATCCTTCTGAACCGGTGTTTTATCAAATTCTCATAATCTTTTTTCTGCAAAAGATGATATTTTCTTACATGTGTTATTCCTCATTTTGAAGAGCAATTTTTCAACAGAATTTACTGATTAACATTATTTAGGAATTCGACACAAGAAAGCCCGGAAATCGGTGACCTCCTGTTCGAAGAGTCCGTTACTTTTAATACATCTTTTTTCAATCTATTGCAATGAAACCCCAAATAATCTCTCAAAAAAAAACGGGAGAAAAAACAAAAAGTGGTGAAGTAAATGCAAGGGGGCCGCAAATTTTTCCTCAGCCCAATAGTGAAAGCCTCCAGGACCTTTTGATTGTTTCCACTGACACGCACTATCGCATTGTGAACTTCAACACTTCCTTCGGGGAAGCTACGTCTCAAGCCTACGGGACAAATGTTAAGATAGGTATGAACCTTCTTGACTGCATCACACAAGACGAAGAAAGAAAAAAGGAGAAAATCTATTTGGATCAGGCGCTGGCGGGTCAAAGCCATGTTGCGGTTAAGAACAATGGTAACGCAGACCGCAGCTATTTTGAAACGCGTTACAATCCGATGATGGGCGACCGGAATAAAATCATTGGAGTAACTGTATTTACGTCCAATATTACGGAGCGCAAACTGGCAGAAGAGAAAGTCAAATCGATAAACAAACAATTGGAAGAAGCAAAGCAGGCTGCAGAATTAGCGAACTGTGCAAAAGGCCGGTTCTTGGCGAACATGTCACACGAAATCCGCACGCCACTCAATGCCATTATCGGGCTTAGTCATCTCGCCTTGAGAACGGACCTGACACCAAAGCAGTTGGACTACCTGGAAAAGATTGAATCATCAAGCGAGTCCTTGTTGGGAATAATTAGCGACATCCTTGATTTCTCCAAGATAGAGGCGGGAAAACTTACTATTGAAGAGATCAACTTTGACCTTGAAGAAGTCTTTCAGAAACTGGCTGACGTCGCTATTTACAAGGCGCAGCGAAAAGGGCTTGAAATTGCTTTTGGTATCGCCAGTGACGTGCCAACAAATTTGATTGGCGACCCGACTCGGTTAGGCCAAATTCTCAACAATTTTTGCAATAACGCAATCAAGTTTACTGAAAAGGGCGTGATCGTGGCAAAAGTTAAATTGGTGGAGGATCTCGATGACAAAATCAAACTTCAATTTTCAATTAGCGACACGGGGATCGGAATGGAAAAGGAACAGATCGACAAATTGTTCAAACCATTTACCCAGGCTGATGATTCAATATCACGGAAATACGGAGGCACCGGTTTGGGTTTGTCCATAGTAAAGCAACTGGTAGAAATAATGGACGGCACGGTCTGGGTGAAAAGCGAGTTGGGGAAGGGGAGTCGATTCTATTTCACGGTGTGCCTGAATAAACAAAAACATCAACGAAAAAAATTGGTCCCTTCCATCGATTTGAGAAAGTTGAGGGTGCTGTTGGTGGATGATAATAAATCGGTGAGCAAAATATTTAAAGAAGCGCTTGAATCCTTCACCTTTGACGTGATCACTGCCGAGTCGGGAAAAGAAGCCATTGACTTGTTAAAAAATAGTCAAAATGAACCTGTGAGACTTGTGCTCATGGATTTGGAAATGGAAGGTATGGATGGATTAGAAACAGTCGAAGTGATACGGAGGGATGAGCAATTAGTGAATTTACCAATTATCATGACGTGCACCGGGTATGTCAATGATGAAGTGTTGAAAAGAACTGAAGAACTACGCCTGTCAGGCATACTGGTAAAACCGGTTAGGTATTCCAAGTTGTATGACACGATCATGGGCGTTTTTGGCCAGGGAGCCACTAGTAAGAAGAAGAGGAATGGAAAGCGATTGAAATTATTTGAGGAATTACATCGGTACACCATTTTGCTTGTTGAAGACAATGAAATCAATCAGCAGGTTGCCAATGAATTGCTTGAGGCGGCAGGATTTAATGTGGAGATCGCAGGCAATGGCCTGGAGGCGTTGAATAAGGTAACAGATTCAGGGAGTCCTTCAAAGTATGACCTGATTCTCATGGACCTGCAAATGCCGGTGATGGGAGGCTATAACGCTACGGTGGAAATTCGAAAACTAAAGGAGTATTCTACGCTGCCCATCATTGCAATGACGGCTGATGCTATGGATGGTGTGCGGGAAAAGTGCCTTGAAGCAGGGATGAAGGATTTCATTACCAAACCCATAAATCCGGACAAGCTGCTGGAAGTCGTGAAGAAATGGCTTAAGCCCATGGAAGAGGCAATGGTCAGAAATGCCGCCCGATCAGCGAAGGTTAAGCCGAATGGATTGGTCGTCTCAGGTATGGAGGGTATCGATCAAAACGATGGAATCGGCCATGTAGGAGGAAATGCAACACTTTACTATGATCTCTTGGGCAAATTCCTTAGTAAAAATGATCATTTCATAGAAGAGGTAAAGATGGAATTCAGATCAGGAAAACAAGAGCAAGGCCGTCGCCTGATACACACCATGAAAGGGATGTCCGGCAATTTAGGAATGGTAAGGCT
>JAYWDR010000480.1:0-3350 GCA_043779735.1 Cyclobacteriaceae bacterium
CCTGAACAGTTTATTGTCCTCCCACCCAACGAGTTCCTTGGTCACCTCTTCCAGTCCGCTGGCTTTCTTTTGCTTTTCTTCCATAAGTCTTAGGGTTCGTAATTACCTCCAAGATAAGGTAAAAAAAAGTCTGTCGAATAGAGCTAACCATCCTGGCGTATTTGATTTTCTGACTCAACGCGGCACTCATTCTCCTTGTGCAATATGCCAGCACACACCTGCCAGATCAATCAAGTGAATTTCTCGGCCATATGGGAAATCCGTTGGTTCTCTCAGTTTAATTTTGAATTTTTTCGCGAGTTCCTTCTTTTTCAATTCCTCCCAGCATTCGTCCAGGTTGGAGACGGTCAGGCGCATCATTAAGTTTTCTGCAAAATGTTTATAGTCATACTTTTGAAGAATAAACCGGCACGTATCCTTTTGAAACCCAACATAGTCGTTTGATTCCCATTGAATGATGAACCCGATTTCCACGAACAGTGCCCTGGATTTTTCGAAGTCCTTTCCGGAAGGTATAAAGGGTTCGATGGAATTGAATTTGAGTGCCACAGGGATCTTAATGATTGACAGCCAATTTAATGTAATGTCACCAAGAACACAAAGGTTGCACAAAGCTCACAACCTGTTTCCTTAATTATCTTTGTGTTCTTTGTGGTGCCATAGTGATCGTTGTGACCTTGCATTTTGAATCGTTGAGGCAGGGTCACGTATATTTACGCTTTCTTCCTGAGCCTGGACATAAAGAATCCATCAAAGCCTTCGCTGGGTAAAATGCTTACCTGCTCTTGTAGCTCAAACTTCCCTTCTTGAGTCTGCAGGAATTGCTCTACTTGTTTCTCATTCTCTTCAGGCAGGATACTGCATGTGGAGTACACCAATTGTCCTCCTACCTTTAGCATCGAACTATAATCATTCAGAATGGCTTGCTGTGTAACTTTTACTTTTTCTATAAAGTCCTGTGAGAGTTTCCATTTCGCGTCCGGATTGCGTCGGAGCACCCCCAGACCCGAGCAGGGGACATCCAATAAAATGCGGTCGGCGGAGTTTTCAAGTCGCTTGATCACCTTGGATGAATCAATGACACGCGTTTCAATATTGTTGCTGGCACCTGCACGCCTGGCGCGCTTCTTTAACTCGTCGAGTTTCCAGCCTTCTGTGTCCATGGCGATAATCCGGCCCTTGTCCTGCATCAACGCAGCCAGGTGCAAGGTTTTACCACCACTACCGGCACAAGCATCAATCACCCTCATGCCCGGAGTCACCTGGAGAAAGGGAGCGATGAGTTGTGAGCCAGCATCCTGAACCTCAAAAAGTCCGTCCTTGAACTGTTGCCTGGTAAAAATATTTTGGCGCTCCTCCAGGATAAGTGCATCAGGAAACCGTTGTGGTGCATGCGCGATGATTTCCTCTTCTTTCAATTGTTGTTGCAACTCCTTACGGGAGATTTTCAGTGTGTTCACGCGGAGCACCACCTTCGCCTGTTCGTTCAACGCATGGATCTCCGTTTGCCACATACTGCCAAGTTCTTTTCGGCCAAGGTCGTCCAGCCAGTCGGGGATCGACTCGCGTAGGGTGGTAATGGACTTAGCTTCCTCTGATTTTGCAAGAAATGCCTTGCGGTCCAGACCCTTAAATTCATCCCAGCCCGGCAAATCAATTTTGTTCCATACGCACCAGGCCCCCACCAGCTTCCAGTAGTCCTGGTCGCCTGCATCGGTTAAGTAGGTAAACAGCCTGTACCACCTCACAATGTCATAGGTTGTTTCAGCGATAAACCGCCTGTCACGGGCACCCCACTTGGGATTTTGTTTGAGTACTTTTTCTATGACCTTGTCGGCATAGCGGTTTTCAACAAATATTTCGTGGAGTGCTGCGACGACAGCCTCTGTAAGGTTGCGGTAAACTCTCAAGGGTTGATTATTTGTTGGAAAGTTAGAAGATATTCATGGATACTTTCTAACTTCAAGTCAATGGAAAATGGACAGATTAGCCTGGAGATTTGGACTAAAGTCCACATAAAGGATATCATCATAGCCACGGGCTTTAGCCCGTGGCTATTGAAGCAATAACCGTTGGGCTTTAGCCTAATAGAAACAACTTATGGAGCGAAGAAGTTTTATTCGAAGAGGACTGGCGGCCCTGGCGGCAACTACCCTCGTTCATCCGGCATTTTCAGGGACATCGCTGACAAAGGATTTCAGTCAGCCGACATTCAAACTCAACTATGCACCCCACGAAGGGATGTTTAAAAACAACGCAGGAGCCGATTTTACGGAACAGATCCGGTTTGCTCATGACCAGGGTTTCCGGGCTATTGAAGATAACGATATGTTAAGACGCTCCACCGCGGAGCAGGAGAAAATCGGGAAGACTCTTATGCAACTTGGCATGACTATGGGTGTGTTTGTGGTGGAAGGTGGCGACAACTGGAAGACTTCTCTCACCACTGGCAGACAGGATTTCAAAGACACTTTTGTGAATATCTGCAAGACCTGTGTGGAGGTAGCGAAGCGCTTGAATGCCCGCTGGATGACAGTAGTGCCAGGATATTACGATCGCAAGACGCCGGTAGGTCTGCAAACAGCCAATGTGGTCGACGCGCTCAGACGAGGTGCGGAAATTTTTGAGCCTTCGGGACTCATCATGGTGCTGGAGCCGTTGAGCGACAACCCTGATTTGTTCTTGCGTACTTCCGATCAAAGCTATGAGATTTGCAAAGCAGTGAAAAGCCCGGCGTGTAAAATCCTGTATGACATATACCACATGCAGCGCAATGAAGGCAACCTCATCAATAATATTGATCGAAGCTGGGATGAGATCGCTTACTTTCAGATTGGCGATAACCCTGGCCGTAATGAACCTGGTACCGGCGAGATTAATTACAAGAATATCTTCAACCACATTTATGATAAAGGCTACCGGGGTGTGATGGGCATGGAGCATGGAAATGCCAAGGAAGGCAAAGAAGGTGAATTTGCGGTAATCAAGGCATACCGGGAGGTTGATTCTTTTTAACGAAAATTTTATGAGATATACCATATTCGCATTGGCCCTCCTGATGACGACGCCGTCACGGGCCCAATTTGGAGACCTCCTGAAGAAAGAACTGGACAAACAGCAATCAGTGGCAAAGAACGCTGTAGATCCTGAAAAGATGAGAGACAAACTGGATTCGTCGGATTTTAATTATGCGATATCCGTGATCGACAATTCTGGAATGATGAACATTAAAGATATCAATGAGAGGGTGATAAAAACGATTTCTATGGGATCCAGCTTTACAAGGGCTCAATCTGAAAAAACGGCGATACAAAAATGTCGCGAAAAACTTGATTTTGCTGAAAAAGCCT
>JAYWDR010000481.1:0-3346 GCA_043779735.1 Cyclobacteriaceae bacterium
GGGATTGGCTGCGGTTGCGAAAGGAAAAGGAAAACACGCTATGAACTAAAGATTTGTTTCAGCCAACTTTTCTTCATACTGTCTTCCTGATAATATCCATACCCATAGGTCTTTCCGCTGTTGGGTAAAGCATTGAGTACCAAGGCCACATTGGACAATTTGTTGATGGAGACAATGCGCTCCAGGCTATTTAAAAAATCCTTTTTGGAATAGTTGGCCCTTACAACATATATAGATAAATCGGCGCGCTTCATGGCCATGATGCCATCGGTAACGAGTCCTACCGGGGGTGTATCGATGACAATGTAGTCGTACTGCTGTCGGAGTTGATTAAGTAAATTCTCAAATTCACCGTTGAGCAGCAACTCGGAAGGATTGGGCGGATGAGGCCCGGAAGGAATGAAGTCAAATCCTTCCAGTGATGTTTTTGTGATGGTCTCCTGCAGGGTGCTTCGATGGATTAAGATGGTGCTAATTCCCTTGGATGGATGGCCACTGTTGGTATGGCCATTTTCTTTCGCTTTCCGCATGTCGAGATCCAAAAGGATCACGCGTTTTTTGGACATGGCCAGGATTCCACCCAAGTTCATCGCGAGGAATGATTTCCCTTCGCCTGAAACAGTAGAAGAAATAACGACAACTTTTTTGGTCTCCGATGCAGTGAAGAAATCAAGGTTTGTACGCAATGTACGGATGGCTTCACTCACGATCGACCTTGGATTTTCAACGATATAGAAGGGGCTGATTGATTTATTTCTCATTTCGGGAATGACTCCTAACACAGGCACCTTGGTATTTCGTTCTATCTCGTGAAGTCCCGTAATTTTATTGTTAGCCAGGTAGACTATCCCAATAAAAAAGAAATTCAATACTAACCCTGCCACAAATCCAATGCCCAGGATCATGTAGCGGTTGGGGGCTACGGCCTTGATCGGCATCACGGCAGACGAAAGGATCTTAAAATCTGGAGTACTCCCCGCTTGAGCGATTTCAAACTCAGCTTTCGCCTGCATCATGCTAAGGTAGAACTCCTCGTATAACTTATAGAAACGCTGGTTTTTGGAATACTGCGTACTCTTGTCAGGCATGGTGGCAAACTCGTTGTCCAGTCTTTCCCTCTTTTGATTTAACTCCAGCATGGAATTAAGCCAGTTCTTTTTGATTTCAGTGAGTTGACTGAAAAGTGAACTTTTCAAGCTATTTACCTCTTGTTCCTTTTGCTGGTAGGCATAGGTATTGTCTTTGTAGGATAGAGTGAGCCGATTCTTTTCCTGTGTGATTTTCTGAAACTCTTCAATTCTTGAGTTTACGAAGGCTGGCAGATACGGTTTAGGCATCATGGAGTTTGTCAGTCGCCCAGCGGTCAAGTCTTCCATCAATGAATTGAGCTCATTAATCTTTTTGGTTAATTCAAATCGCTGCGAATCTATTTGATTGATGATAAAAATTGTCTTGCGCAAATCAGAGTCCAGGTTGCTACTTCTATTTTTTAAGGTAAAGGCCTCGAAATAGTTCTCAAAATTTTCCATTTTACCTTCCACCTGACGGAGTTCATTATTGAGCCATCCAATCTTTTGCTTGTTGGCCATGTTTTTTTGCTCATCGCTATAATAGAGATAAACACTATCTATTTTATTGACAATGACGTGGGCTTTAAGAGGATTGAAATCGCGGAGGGAAACCCGTATGGTGCTTGCATCAAAATTGATCGGCTCAACTTTTAAGTTTTGGTCAAGAAAATCAAGCAGCTTTTCCTGGCTGTTGACGACAAAGAAGTAGTGATTGCTAAAATCTGGTTTAGCGCCTCGTGCCAGGTTTGCCACAAAGGTTCCGCCGCCTGTTGATATGGGCTCTCCGAGGCTGGCTTCTTTTTCCTCCCCGAGTTCACCGGTCTTGATACGGTAGCGCCCTCCATCCAGAAAATCAAAAAAAATTGGTTGATCCTGAAATCGCTTATCCGAGATGGCGTAGTCAATGCGAAAGGGGGAACCTCTGTACATTTCATATTCAAGCACGGTGCCTATGCTATAGTAGCTGACCCATAAATCCAACGAATCAAGAACTCGCCCGAAGAAGAGTTTGGATTTCATCTGCTCGATTTCGCCAGCGATAATGTTTCTGTTTTGATCTTCAACTATTTGTTTGATACCTAGTGCCGTGGCATCCTGCTTAATTTCCAGCTTGAGTACAGAATGGGATTCATACACATCCTTTGTCCATCGAATTGTGAGATACGCCGCCAGGTTGGTGGCAAGAAAAATGATGATCATGACCCACAAATTCTTACGCAGCAGGGTGTAAAGCTTGTTATTGTCAAGCCCTTCCGGACCATCTGCGTGTTGGGGTGACATGCGATTCTCCACTTTCCTATTTTAGGCTTCTGATAACAATGATTAGCGAAAGAACACTAACGAACAGACTGAGAAGGCCGGTGTAGTCGCGCAGACCTTCAGCAAAGGGCCTACGGATGGGCTCCACGTATATGATATCTCCCGGTTCAATGATCATGTTGCCAGACTGAAAACCTTCCAAGGTGCTTAGATCTATCAGAAAGACTTTTTCGTTGCGCACAATCCTGATGTTGCCGGCTCTAGAGTCATTGGTTAACCCTTTTGCCAAGCCGAGGATTTCTGCCAACGTTACATTTTGATTGGCCAAGGGAATGACCTGACCACCAACGGCCCCTAAGACAATGACCCTTTTGTTTTGAAAGGTCAGAACGGTGAAAGATTCCTGAAAGTATTTTTCATATTCAACCTGCAGAATGGATTCCGCTTGCCGCAGGGTTAGTCCTTCCATTTTCATCTCACCCACCAAAGGGAACTTCACAACGCCATTCAGGTCTACCAAGTAGTTTACCTGTGGACGTGTTTGGGTGACCGTGCTGGCCGTTGGGCGCGATAATTCCGGGTTGGGGTCAATTATGCGCTCACCCCTATTTGTATATACTTCCAGTTTGAGGAGGTCATTCTTTTGAATCATGTAACTTCTTTCCGCCTGCAATATTTCTTTTGAGATCGGGGCGGACTTGAAATCCTCAGGAGTCTTAAGCATTATATTTGCCCTATAGGAAGAGCATCCCAGGATAAGGAATGACAACAACGCTAAGGAATTGGATTGAAAGCGGAAGAATTTCACTTTTTAAAAATAATCTAAGGTCAAACTACCTATTTCTGATTAACTCCGGCAACTAGAGGGGGACAGTTGGAGAATTATGAGGCCTTCTGCAGTTCGATCAAGGTTTCAAGGTACTTATTAATAACCAAAGCCTCGTCAAACTCCTGCTCCATTTTCCTTCTTCCGTTTTCGCCAAATTGACGCAATGTGTTCTCGTCAAGCCTCGCCA
>JAYWDR010000482.1:0-3343 GCA_043779735.1 Cyclobacteriaceae bacterium
GCAAGCCAGATTCAGGAGATTTTAAATTCGGACAAACGATCACCACCTCTTACCTGCCTTCCAACAATGAGTCCTATTTCAAATCCGACGACAACCTGGTCGACTGGCTTCGACAGTTTGCCGCAGAAGAAAATAAAGATGAAGTCTACATCCGTGGCTTCCTGGGAAAAATGCTTTTCTCTGGTGAGGAAGTGTTTAAAAAGTGCAATGTCCTCTCCGGGGGTGAAAAAATGCGGTGCATGATCTCACGCATGATGCTGGCGGGTGCCAACTTTCTTATCCTCGATGAGCCCACCAACCACCTAGACCTGGAATCCATCACCGCCTTCAACAATGCCCTGAAAGATTTTCCCGGAGCAGTGTTGTTTACCTCCCATGATCATGAGTTCATTCAGACCGTCGCCAACCGCATCGTTGAAATTTCTCCCAACGGATTTATTGATAAGCTCATGACGTACGATGAGTATATTGATAGTGAGAGGGTGGCGGAGCAGAAGGATGCGCTGTACGCTTAGCTTTTGTCGGGATTACAAATCCCGACTAACGAAAGATTTAAGTCAAAACGAAATCATTAGGAAGGGCACAACGATCACAACGAAAAATATTCAAGAATACATAGGACCTTCGTGGTTCATCGTGGCCAAAGTGACCTGCATTAAAACATAGTGACCGAAATGTTGCTGCATTAGTCTTCAGACTTGCGTGTTAGGTCTACCTCCACTACAATGCTACTTGGTTTTCTTCACTTGATACCCCGGCCCCCGGACCACTCTCCCTGGCTTTGCTCCCGTGTGCTCCCCATCCTTTAACACCTGAATGCCATTCACAAAAACATGACTGACACCCGTAGCATATTGATGAGGATTTTCAAAGGTGGCATGGTCCTGAATTTTTTCGGGATCGAAGACGACTACATCAGCATAATGACCTTTTTTTAGCGCCCCTCGTTTCTGAATTTTCATATGCGAAGCCGGCATTGAAGTCAATCGCCTGACAGCCTCTTCCAATGTCATTAACTTATCTTCACGAACATATTTTCCCAAAAAGCGGGCAAAAGTTCCATAGGCACGAGGATGGATGCCGAGGGATAAAAAAGTCTTAGTCAACGCCATCGCACCGCCATCAGAACCCATGCTTACGTATGACTTCTGCATCATTCGTTTCATATTTTCTTCAGAAATAAGAAAGTACAGAGCGCCGATAGAAGACTTGTCAGCCGTTAAGAGATCCAATACTGTCTCATCAGCATTTTTTCCGTGCAGTCGCGCCACTTCATCCAGTCGCTTGCCTTTATACAGTCTGGAGAGAGAGTCCTTCCTGAAACCCAGTAACCCAACATCTTTCGGTTCGGAGTTACGCTCCGGGATACCATGCTCCATGTCATACAGAATTTTTTTTCTGGTTTCTGGATTTTTGATACGTGTCCTCATTTGCACGGAGCCTCCTTCCTGGGCCCAGTTGGGAACACGCTGTATTAAGCCCGTAGCACTGGCGATATAGGGATACATGTTGGCGGATATTTTTAATCCCGCATTTTGTGCACTGTCAATTTTAAAAAGTACCGTATCGATCTTGTTCCAGTTGCGTTCGTGATTGATTTTCAAATGATAGATTTCTGCAGGGAGATTGGCCTCCCGGGATATTCGAAAAGTCTCATTCAGCGCGCTCAGAATCTTATCGCTCTCGCTGCGCATGTGCGTGATGTACATGCCACCAAATTCACTGGCAACTTTACAGAGTTCAATCAGCTCTTCAGTCGATGCAAATCCTGCCGGCGCATAGATCAAAGATGAACCCACCCCCATAGCCCCTTCTTCCATCGCCTGCTTTACCAGGTTTTTCATCTGCTGTAATTCGGCTGGCGTCGGTTTCCGGTTCTGGTATCCAATAACATACGTTCTTACCGTGGTGGCGCCAATAAACGAAGCGTAATTAGGACTTACCCCTTTTACTTTGAGATGGTCAAAATATCCTCCCAGGGTGGACCAAAGTTTGTCGTCGGGTTTCCTTTTCCGAGGACCCGGACTGAGTCCTTCACCAAATACTTCCAGCGTCACACCCTGTTTAATATCACTTACACCCCGACCATCCTCCAGCAAAGTACCATCGGCCCAGCTTAACATATTGATGAACCCCGGCGCAACCGCCAGCCCTTTTATGTCGATTTCGGTTTTGCCTTTTGCTGAAGATAAATTTCCAATCGCTGCGATGGTATCGGCTGAGATGGCAAGGTCAGCATGAAAAGGCAATTTACCCGAACCGTCGTAAATGGTTCCATTTCTTAAAATGATGTCATAGGCCTGTGTAAAGCCATTCAGCGACACAAAACAAATAACAATCAATAGCCATTTACGCATACGTGAAAAATACGAAATCCATTGTAGGGATCGCAAGAGGAGCAAGTCCTCGGATAAAGGAAGAATTTTCATCAAATGGACTCCAAGAACACCAACTTGCTTCATTTTCAAATTACTCAATTTTCATCCCGATAATTATCGGGACAAATTGTCTCCATTTTCAAATTATTTCACCACCGGAAATGCGGAGATTCTCAACCTCGCCGCACCCATCGGTACCAGTGTAATTTCTTCCGCAGGTTGAGTGGTATTCACCGGGCTCTGCGGTAGCTCAGCACACAATCCATATGAGTCTATGGACCAACCATTAATTCTTTTCCCTTTTGTTTTGAGTTCAATTGGTACAGAATTATTTGTGAAAGGAAAATTATCCCCAGGCCAGGGCTTTCTCACGATCGTGAAGCTCTTCTCCAGGTCAGAAAAATTATTGACAAGGCCATAGTTCCACGGACCGTCCGGCAGGATTTCAAACGAAGGCCACTTCGATGGGTCGGCATTCTCCTGCCATTTGGAATCGTATTGAGCCGTTGCCTTGCTGTCGAAGCGAATATATTTTTCTTTGATCTTTAATGAGAATGTCAGTGGGCCGTAGTTGACGCTCACACTATTCTTGTTTTTCTCCCATGTTCTCATTTTTAACTTCATCGGAAAAGTCAGGGCAATCTTATCATTGTTCTTCCAGACATTGGCAATCCTTACGTACTGTCCAGCCACTGCCTGCACATTCACCACCTGATCATTGATCCTGATCACAGGCTTCTCGCACCAGGCGGGAATGCGCAGGTAGATGGGAAACTCCACAGACTTTGCCATCTGTAATTTCATCTGCACGTTTTCTTCAAATGGATAGTGCGTCCGTTGAAGAATAGAAACTTCCGTGCCATTGCCCACTTTAGCTTTCACCTCGCTATCAGAATATAAAACAGCAGCCAGTCCGTTGTCGGGTGTGGCCATCCACAGATTTTCTGCATAGTACACCCAGCCAC
>JAYWDR010000483.1:0-9463 GCA_043779735.1 Cyclobacteriaceae bacterium
GGAATTGACCCGCCTATTTTCCGATGTTGATCTGGGCATTATGCTGCCGGGCGCGAATCCTTCGCACGCTCCTTATGCTGCGATGCAAAGCGTCCTCCGGCAAGGCAGCGGCAGGACGATTCATTTCCATTGGATTGGCGCTTATGATTTCGCTGCCAACCCCATCCCAATCGACAGCAATGCTAGCATGCTTTACCAAAGGGCTTTATTGGAAACTGACTATCTGCAATTGTACAGAATCATGGAGGCGTTCGACAGCTCAGTAAGAAAAAATGATGTAACGATTACCACACTGGCTGGCACAAATCTTACTTTCAAGATTGGAGACCGGCCAGTAACGAAACAAAATGGGAATGCTTCAATGGCAAGAACTAAGTTTGCGCGAAATCTTATTGACCGTGAAATCGAATTGCCCGCCGGAGCAATTCGTGTAGCACCCATGGAAGAAACAGTTAATGGAGCTATTGCTTTTCCTAATGCAAAGTGGAACGATCAAGAAGTTGAAGACTTGGTTTTCACGTTCAAGAATGGCAAGGTAACTGACATCAAAGCCAGGAAGGGAGTGGAAGCAGTCAAAGCAGAACTCGAAATGGCCGGTGTGGCAGGATATTCCTTCCGGGAACTCGCGCTGGGGTTCAATCCTCTGTTGGCGATACCCATGGACAAGCCGTGGATTCCTTATTATGGTTATGGGGCTGGAGTTGTCCGGTTATCGCTAGGTGACAATTCAGAACTGGGTGGTAAAGTAACGGGTGGTTATGTCCGATGGAATTTATTTACCGACGCCACCGTGATGGTGGGAAACGAGACATGGGTCAAAGAAGGTAAACTACTAAAGACACGATGAAACACATTATCTATGCACTGTTGCTGGCGACCAGTTTAGCAAATGCTCAAAAGCAGAAGCCCAAGTCCTCTTCTGAAGAAGTCTATTTTCCAGGGCCCGATGTAGAATGGACAATGAAATCACCTGCCGCAGCAGGCATGAATTTTGACAAACTGCAAGAGGCCATAGCCTTTTCCGTAAGTCATGAATCAAAGAATCCCCGTGACATGGAGGAGTCACACTACCAGAGTTTTGGCAAGGAGCCTTTTGGAAGTGGAATTGGACCCTTCAAAGATAGGGGCGAGGTGGCGGGTATCGTTCTTCGTCACGGCTACATTGTTGCAGAATGGGGAGATCCTTTTCGGGTAGACATGACACACAGTGTGACGAAGAGCTTTTTATCAACTGTAATTGGAATAGCGGTTGACAGAGGAATGATTAGAAGTGTCCATGATACGGTGTGGAAATATGTTCCGGCCATCCAGCCATACACGCCAATACCCGTAACAGATAAGGCTACTCAATTGAATCATTCACAATGGATTACTACATTTGAAACAAACCATAACCGCAAGATAACCTGGGACCGCAAGTTTTGAAGGAGAATATCATGGACCCCATCGGCGCCTCGAACACCTGGCGATGGTATGGCTATGAGAATTCGTTTGTGGTTCTGGATGGACAGATCGTGCAATCTGTGAGTGGGGGCGGACATTGGGGCGGTGGCATGATCATCAGCGCCCGCGACATGGCCCGATTTGGGTATCTCACGTTGCGCAAGGGAAAATGGAAGGATCGGCAGTTGATATCAGATGCTTGGGTAAAAAGATCCCTGACACCAACAGAAGCACTGCCAACCTATGGTTATATGAACTGGTTTCTGAATACCGACAAGAAGCTAATCCCTGCAGCACCCGCCACCTCGTTTGTACATATTGGCAACGGAACCAATATCGTTTATGTTGATCCGGACAATGACCTGGTGGTAGTCGCGAGATGGATTGAAAATAATTCTATGCCTGAGTTTATTGAAAAGTTGTTGATGGCAATTCAGAAGTAAACACTTGACCTTGTCTGGTACCAGAAGTCAATATTCGAAATTCTGCTTACGTTTTATTTAAGTGTTTCAGCACAATAAGTGTGCAGGGCACTAGAAGTATCGTCAACCTATAAACGATTAAAATATTGATTATTAATTAGTTAAATATAATATCCTAAGCAAAAGGTTGATCAATGGCACGGCTAGGTTGCGAAAACCATTTTACTCCATCTTCCGTCATGTACGCACAGTCCTCCAGGCGTACACCAAACTCTCCGTAAATAGAAATGTTGGGTTCAATGCTGAAGCACATGCCGGGCATCAGCGGCTGTTTGTTGCCCAGCACCATGTTACCCCACTCATGTCCATCCATGCCAATACCGTGGCCTGTGCGGTGAGGTAGGCCCGGGACTTTGTAGCCAGGACCAAAGCCTGCATCTGTAATGACCTTGCGTGCGGCGATATCTACATTTTCGCATGGGTCTCCGAGTTTCGCTGCGGCGAACCCTGCGGCTTGGGCTTTTTTCTCAAGATCCCAGATTTCCCTTTGTCGTGTGTTGGCCTCCCCAAATACCACCGTGCGGCTTATATCCGATGCATAACCTTCAACGCTACATCCTCCATCCATCAGTACAATATCGCCTTTTTTCAGGGACTGGGGTTCGATACTGCCATGGGGAAAGGCTGTTGGAGCTCCAAATGAAGCACCTGCGCCGCCGCGTGCCCCCAGTTTTGAATGTGCATCAGAAGTGATTTTTGAAAACTCGCCCTGGGACATACCCTCGCGGAGCATGGGTATTGCAACTCTGTAAGAAGCGATGGTAATATCATTAGCCTTTTGCATGAGCGCCAGCTCTGTCTTGGTCTTAAACATGCGGCACTGAATGGTGACTGGGTCCCCAATACAGTATTCAAGTTTTGGGGCTTCTTTCCTTACTCCGTCATAGAGGAAGAACCTTACCCTTTCTTCCATTCCAATTTTGCCTGTGCGTATGCCGTAATCGGCAAATATTCCGGCTACCACTTTATAAGGACTTTCGTGTTCCTCCCATACGCGCACATCCGACCCGATGGTCACCAATTCCCGAAATCGGGCCTCTTCAAAATGCGGACTGACATATTTCACTTCACCTTTGGCGGGGATGATGGCACACCCCAATCGTTCGCTGTTCCACCATTTGACACCAGTAAAGTACTCCATACTTGTGCCTCCATCCAGGTATATCGCGTCAATTTTGTTCTCAACCATCAGGCGTTGAGCTTTCTCAATGCGGCCCTTTCTTTCATCAACCGTAATCGGTGAGATGTCTTTCATCATGGATGTCAAATCATCCAGTGGAGTCTTTTTGGCTGCTTCCTTTTCTGGCGCACAAGATGAGAGTCCGGATAGCAAAGTGGCTGCACCTGCACTCATAGCGGAGGTACGTATGAAGTTTCTTCTGTTTAATGACATAAGGGTATTTATTGAAAATGTGCTGGTAAAACTAATTTATAAATCAGGTCTGGCAAGTCCAATTTATATGAATGGTGGGTTTCGACAGGCTCAACCTTACAGCGGGCTCTAATTGACATCAGGTCACTCCTTCAGTCAAAAGGATTGGCATTTAGATGACCTTGTGGAACGGCATGGTCGCTCAACCATCTCTTTCAAATAATGAATGTTGACTTCCACCACATAGAAATTAGAATATTTGAAATTTTGAGCTACATTTTGGAGTAAATGATAGCACTTTATGAAACAAATATGCAATGCTCTTTTACTGACCATATCCATGATCAGTCTATCGTGGTCTCAATCCTTTACGCTTGAATCCATCAAGAGTTACCCTTTTCCGACAGAGCTAACGGCTTCTTCTCAAGGATCACGTGTTGCCTGGGCATTAGATGAGCAAGGGAAAAGAAACATCTATGTGGCGGAAGGACCTGACTTCAAGGCAAGAAAATTAACAAACTATGGACTGGACGATGGTCAGGAGATCACCAGCCTAACCATCTCCTCCAATGGACAATGGGTAGTTTTTGTGAGGGGAGGTGACCATGGTGCGAATTGGGATGATGAGCTTCCTATCAATCCTTCATTCAATGCAGTGCCCCCAAAAGTAAAAGTCATGAGCATTCCTTTCTCAGGAGGCGAACCCAAAGCGCTGTCGGAGGGTGATATGCCGGCACTTTCACCTAAGAATGATTTCGTTGCATTTATTAAAAATAATCAGGTATGGACAGCGCCTGTCGATGGTTCATCTGAAGCAAAGAATCTGTTTACTACCCGAGGAACGGTAGGTACTCTGCAATGGTCACCGGATGGATCGCGGCTAGCCTTTGTGGCATCGCGGGTTGATCATGCTTTCGTTGGCATTTTTACCAATACGGAAACTCCTCTTCAATGGATCGCACCTTCCTTTTCACGCGACGGTTCGCCCCGGTGGTCGCCGGATGGAACTAAGATTGCCTTCGTTCGGACACCTGGAGCGGGCGGCAGTCCTGATTCCATTTTGGTGCGACGCCATTCACCATGGTCTGTATGGACAGCTGATATGAAGACCGCAAGGGCAGCACAACTCTGGAAAGCGCCCGAGACGTTGGCTGGATCATATCCCACAACACATGGAGGAACAAACTTGCACTGGGCTGCCAACGAGCGAATCACCTTCCTATCCTATCATGATGGATGGCCACATCTTTATTCTATCTCTTCACAAGGAGGCAGTCCTTTATTATTGACTCCGGGTTCATTCATGGCTGAGTATATCACGTTAAGTTCTGATGGGAAATGGCTGGTCTTTACGGCGAATACCGGACCCGACAAATTGGACCTTGATCGACGTCATGTGGTGCGTGTTCCGGTTGACAAAGCAATGATGGAAGTAATGACGCCTGGAGAGGGTCTGGAATGGACACCCGTAGTAACTGGTGATGGATCGACTCTTGTGTGCATGAGCGCAACGGCGCAACGGCCCCCGGTACCTGCTGCGATTGGCTTCAGCACAAGATCTCCACTAAAATTGATCGCTCAGGAATTTATTCCAAAGAACTTTCCTGAAAAGAGCCTGGCTGTTCCAAAGCAAGTAACTTTTAAATCACCTGATGGTTTTACGATTCATGGTCAACTTTTTGAACCCGCAGGAGGTGCCGTCAAGAAACCAGCCATTGTTTATGTACATGGTGGTCCGCCACGGCAAATGCTGTTGGGATGGCATTATTCGGATTACTATTCAAATGCCTATGCCATGAACCAGTATCTCACCAATCTTGGCTTCATAGTGTTGACCGTGAACTACCGGCTGGGTATTGGTTATGGATTTGAGTTTCATCGTCCGGAGAATGCGGGAGCATTGGGTGCTTCTGAATATATTGATGTGAAGGCTGCGGGCCAATGGCTGGCCACACAACCGCAAGTAGATGCCAGCCGTGTCGGAATTTATGGCGGTTCGTATGGTGGTTTCCTCACCGCGATGGCATTGGGAAAAGATTCAAAACTGTTTGCTGCTGGCGTTGACATCCATGGCGTACACGACATGACAATCGAGCGTACCAGGAATGTTATTGCTCCTGATAAATATGAGCGGGCCCCCGATGCTGACAAAGCCTTGCAAGTAGGGTGGGAGTCATCGCCGACGGCCTACGTATCAACGTGGACCTCACCGGTGCTGATCATTCACGGTGATGATGACCGCAATGTTCGGTTTAATCAGAGTACCGATTTAGTCAAGCGACTGGAGAAAAAGGGAGTGTTGTTTGAAACGTTGGTGATTGTCGATGATACACACCATTGGATGAAACATGCCAACGCGTTACGAATCGATGATGCAATCGCAGACTTCTTTGTAAGAAAGTTCATGAAAAAGTAGCACTGTCACTGATAATGGCATTGAGGACGATCACCCTGCTGGATGACGGATTGTAAGCTCGACTCTGACGGGCCATCCTATTTGAATGATAGCCTTTTGAGGGAAAGTCTAACGACATCCATTATGGAGGAACTGGAAAGCAAAGGACTAAAGCAAGATACGGGCAACCCGGATCTGCTGGTGGGGTTTACCATCACGGTGAAAGAGGAGAAGGCCATCATCTACCATCCCTCACAGGACCAGCCATTCTACAGACCTCTTGACAAGGACAGCCAGGAGGTAACATACCTCAAAGGAACACTTGTTCTCGGTATGGCCGACAGCAAGGAAAGTAAATTGGTGTTGGAATCATTTGTCGTAAGTTACATGGAACTCAACCCTGATTTTACTGAACCCAATGTTCACAAGGGAATCAAACAAGTTCTGAAGGGATACCCGCCGCCAAAAAACTAAGGATATCGCGATGTCGGCACTTCCTTCTACAATCAAAATCAGCATTCATGTTTCCGAGAGCATTGGAAATGTGTCAGCTATTCTTGTGGAAGCAGCGATCACCAAAGCGGTATTGGTACTGGCTCATGGCGCCGGTGCTGGTATGGACCATCCTTTTATGGAGGCACTTTCGCTCGCACTGCAAAGCAAATCGATCGGCACGGTTCGTTACAATTTTCCGTATATGGAACATGGGAAGAAGAGACCTGATCCACCCGCCATTGCTGAGAAAGTGGTTAAGACTTTGATACAGGAATGCCAGTCACGTTATCCGGCCCTTCCATTGTTTGTTGGTGGGAAATCTTTCGGCGGGAGGATGAGCTCCCGGCTACTTTCAAAGGATTGCCCACTTTCAGTACGGGGCGTCGTCTTCTTTGGATTTCCACTTCACCCGGCAGGAGCACCGTCGACAGAACGGGCCGTTCATCTGTCAGCAATAAAGATTCCTATGCTGTTTCTCCAGGGCACGCGCGATTCTCTGGCGGAAATTGAGCTTGTGGAAAATGTCGTCAATAACCTGCCTTCTGCCTCATTAAGAAAAATGGAAGGAGCTGACCACTCTTTTAGGGTTTCAAAGAAGCAATTGGTGGAGGTTCTGGCAACAGAGGCCAGTGAATGGATTGATAGGATCATCACCAAATAACAGAATTCATACATACAATACTTATGCAACATTTTCCTTTCAATAGGGTCTTCAAAATTATGGCGCTCTCCTTTGCGCTAAGTTCCATTGCGTGTGAATCCTCCAAACGCCCGCGCAAGAATGATGATGAGGGACAGATTCGGGCGGCGAGAGAATTGTCAAATAATGCTATTGCAGTCCGGGACACCCTTGCATTAGCAAGCGTGTGGACGGAAGACTATCATGTCATCACTTCACGAAATGCGGAGGCATCAGGGCGCGCTGCTAACATAGCCCGCTTCAAAAGTGAATATTCAAGTAAGCCGGATGTGATCTATGTTAGAACACCAGCCCGAATTGATATTTTTAGCAAGTGGAGCATGGCCGCAGAGTCTGGCACATGGATTGGCCGATGGACAGAAAGTGGTCGACCTCCGGATGGGCAGGAAGAGCGTGTAGTACTGCAGGGTCGCTATTTTGCGAAATGGCACAAGACAAATGGCAAGTGGATGATACGTGCCGAAATCTTTGTTCCCTTGAATTGCTCTGGCGACGAATTTTGCGGCCGCGCCCCAATTTGGTAGGGTCAGTACGATCTCTTCGTTTTATTTTTTATGAAGGGTACCGTGAAGAGATTTGATCCTGAGGGCTTAGGGGAACCGCTATTTTAAGTTCTAATTCTTCGAGGCGCTATTCCGGGAGTTCAGTCCTTACACAATTGCTTCGGCCTCCATCTCCACTAAATATTCATCACCGATAAGATCGGCACGCACCAGGGTATTGGCAGGCTGGATTCCCCTGAATCGCTCCCCATGTACTCTTGCGACAGATTCCCAATCAGAAATATTCTTGATGAAGATTCTGGTGCGGACTACATCGTTAAGTTTGCCACCGAGTGATTGAAGAGCGCCTTCAATTTTATCTATGACAAAATGGGCTTGAGCGGCAGGATCGTTGCCACCGATTGCCTTGCTTCCATGAGTTGCGGTAGTCCCTGATATCAAAATTCGGTTGCCCATCTTAACAGCTCGACTGAAGCCGGCAATGTCTTCCCATACTGTTCCGCTTAGTGCTTTGGTCCGTCCGTCATGACCTTCCTTGATTGGGAAGGGTGGAGGAAGGCTCTCAACATGATGGCTCAGGTCTCCAGAGGCTGTAAGAAAGGGTGGACGCCGGTATTCGTCGCCACAATCGCCTGGAATTGCATCCAACACTGCGATGGCTTTCTGAATTTCCAACTTGTCGTTGTCGCTCAAGGAAAATTCAAACAAACTCAGATTATCCTGAATGTGCTCGCTTTCACCCAGACGGGCGCCGATGATCACCCCCGCCACGGCCGGCTGCCCCAAAATATATCTCGATGCGACGTTGGACAGACTCACATTATTTCTCTTTGCCACAGAATCGATCACCTTCAAGAACTGTTGAAACTTTCCCCATCCGCCTATTGTGTCAATGAACCTCTTGTATTTCATCTGTGACCAGGTGGTAAGTTCTCCCTGGGTTGGTTCGCTCTTTTTCAGCCACTTGTCAGTGAGAAATCCACCGGCCATCGTTCCGAAGGCGAGAATCTTTATTCCATTCTCACAGCAAAAATCAGCCATGCCCCTCGAGGCGCGTTGGTCAAGAAGTGAGTAGCAAACCTGATTAGAGACCACAGGGATTCCACTCTTTATAACGATCCTGAGGTGTGCCGTATCAAAATTCGTCAGACCCACATGTTGGATGAGGCCCGCTTGCCTCAATTCCTCGAGCCAAAAAAGACAATCAAGCCAGCGTGGGTCAGCATAATTCCATGCATGGAATTGCATTAAGTCAATTCTATCCACTTGCAGCCTTTCCATCGATCGCACTACCGCTTTATGGACATCCTCCTTAGTAATAGGCCCCGGTATAGGCACCCACTTGGTGAAAAGCTTGGGCGCTGATTTGCTTGCATACTTCTTCCTAAATATTCCTGCGATCAGTTCTGCAGAGCCATAATGATCTGCCATATCGAATGTGGTAAAGCCTGCCTCTGCATAGGGGACCATCCTGTGAGCGGTGGCATCCAGATCTAATGCTTTTCCATTGCGCTGGAGATCCGCAATTTGCCACAAGCCTGTAAGGACGCGGGAGATGGTAAGATCAGGAGCCAGTTGTGTCTGTTCGACTTTCATTTCTTGCAATTCGGTTCTAAAACCTATTCCGGTGGAAGTTTAGAAAATAATTCAGACGTATTAACGCCTGATTGCTTTAGTGTATTCAATTCACGAAAGTAAATGAAAGTAGCTAAGGTCATAATAATGATCCACACAGGTGTAGAATGAAAGTACCATGCTTGTACCGGTGAAGCCAGGTCTTTGAATATATGGATCACCAGGAAGCCGGTAATAATCAGTGCGCCCAAACCGGAAAGTATGAGTTGGCTGCTCCTCGATCGGACGACCTTGACTTCTTTTGCCAGGATAGGATTGTGACGGGGTAATGCTATTACAGATACACACATCAACAGAAAATTCACCAGCATAGAGGTAACCATGATGTCGATACCCAGAAAGAAATCTCCTGCGAAATGGCAGCCGAGAATTCCGATGCTTGCCATAATCCCGCTTAACAATATCGCCACATGCGGCGTGTGATACAGGGCATGGACC
>JAYWDR010000484.1:0-3336 GCA_043779735.1 Cyclobacteriaceae bacterium
ACAAATGCTCCGCCAGCCGTTTCAATTGATTTCCTGAAAGCACTACACACCAAGTGGGTCATATTGCTGAATGCACTTACACCCCAACAACTTCAAAAAGCCTTTACCCACCCTGACACTAAGAAACTGGTCCCGCTCGGTCGACTTATAGCCTTGTACGCCTGGCATGGGGATCATCATTTGGGGCACATCACTGCACTCAAGGAAAGGATGAAGTGGGTTTAACATGATTCTGGTTGCTGGCTTCTGGTCTTTGATAAAGTGGTGTATTATGCCCAGTATTTTCCTGACTTCCGCGCTCGACACCCAATATTTTAGAGATTTGAAACAGGTTTAACAATGTGCATGTCGGTTTTGTATAGTCAGATGGGCTTCTCGCTTAAGAAAGGTTACGAGAGGCGTAGCCTCGACCCAACCAGCATGACCTCCTACTCTCCTCCAGCCATTCTCTTCAACCGCCATCTGGAAACTATCTACCCTTCCCTACTTAGGAAAGTATACATGAAGGTTGCTGAACGGGAACGGATTGCCACGCCAGACGATGATTTCCTGGACCTCGATTGGTATAAGCAAGGCTCCTCAAAGTGTGTGATCCTAAGTCATGGTCTCGAAGGCAATTCCAGCCGGGCGTATATGCTTGGCATGACCAGGGCCTTTTCGTCTCAAGGCTTTGATGTGCTGGCGTGGAACTTTAGGGGATGCAGTGGGGAGATGAATCGTCAACGGCGCTTTTACCACAGCGGTGCCACTGACGATCTTCAATCGGTAGTTCACCATGTCGCAAAAAATTATCCAGAAATTTACCTGATTGGTTTCAGCCTGGGTGGAAACGTGACGCTCAAATACCTGGGTGAAGTCAATGCTCACCCTTTTATCAGGAAAGCCGTAACATTTTCAGTCCCCATCAACTTGTATAGCAGTAGCCTGGAAATTGCCAAGCCCGCCAACTGGATCTATACGCAACGCTTTCTATCCAGCCTGAGAAAGAAAGTGATTGAAAAAGCCGCCGTCCGCAAGGACCTGAACATTGAAAAGCTGAATCAAATAAAGACCTTAATGGAGTTTGATGATCACTATACAGGGCCGCTTCATGGCTATCGCGATGCAATCGACTACTACACAAAATGCAGTTCCATTCACTTCATCGAAAAAATAAAAGTTCCGACCCTGGTGGTGAGTGCATTGAACGATCCCTTTCTTAGTCCCAACTGTTATCCTGCCGAAAGATTCCGAAACCATCCTTTCGTGACCTTTGAATTTCCAGCACGTGGTGGTCATGTGGGGTTCTCCCTGTTCAATGAGAAAGGTCTATATTGGTCAGAAATGAAAGCCTTATCGTTTATCGAAGCATTGTAGCTATGTTCAGTCGTTACACCATCATTGCCAGCGCTGATGAAGTCGCCAAGCGGTTCTCTGTAGATGTCCCTGAAGGCTACCAACCTCATTTCAATGCCGCGCCGACACACCTGCTGCCGGTTATCACGCAGGACAGCCAACAGGGTCTCTCCTTCTTCTACTGGGGGGCGCCGCCTTCCTGGGCCAACAAAAAATCATTGACTGAAAAAATTATCAATACCAGAGTAGAATTGATACCCGAGAAATCAGTCACCCGAAAAAAATTGCACGAAAAGCGCTGCCTCATACCCGCCGACGGATTTTTTGAATGGAAACGGGCAGGCAAGAAAACGAACATACCATATCGCTTTACCCTGAAAGACAAGGCGCCATTTGCTCTAGCAGGGCTTTGGGAGGAATATGACAATGAACAAGGTGAGATGTTTCACACGTTCAGTGTGATCACTACCACCGCAAACGAATACGTTACGGAGATCAGTGAACGTATGCCCGTGATTATCAACCCTGACGTTGAAAAGGCATGGCTAAACACAGATAATGAGCAAGAGCTTCTGTCTATCCTGCAATCCTACTCTCCCGTGCTGGACTATTATTCAGTATCGCCGCGTGTTAATTCTCCTGATCGAAATGATCGTTTGGTTATTTTACCAGCTCCACCGACGGATGAGTTTGGCAACCTGACGTTGTTTGACTAGCGAGCGCTAAAATCCATCTTTCTCGTCCTTCTTCTTGGCAGGGTCTATTTTCTTTTCCGGCTGCGATGATTTTTTCTTTCCAAATAGTCCGAATTTCTTTCTGGGCTCCGGAGCATTTACATCGGTTGTTGACTTCAGGGGCACTGCCAGGCCCGTTGAATCATTCTTTGGCTTTTTCTTGAATGGATTCCTGAAGAAGCCCTTCTTTTCTTCTTTCACCACTTTTGTGCTCTCTTCCTTTTTCTCTGCATTCTTTTGCATGGCAACCCTTACATCCGGCAGCACCAACAGATCACGGAAGTACCACATATAGAGGTCCTGGTCTAGATTGTACTTCTCCTTGGTTTTAGTAATGGCATAGGTACTGTCTACCGCCTCTGCCTTTTTTGCGTTGCTGGCACTGTCTGTCACGTCCACCTCGGCCAGTAAAAGGCCAGCATCCTGATTTGTCTTGAGCGAGTCCGGAATCCTGGGATAGATGGGCTTCATTTCTATCGTCTGCATTTTCCTATATTTCTTACGATAGGATTCCGGCACCGCGATGAGGTATTTATTCTTGCTGGCTGTCAGAATCTTGGGTGTAGAGTCCTCTTTGAAGTAGCTGAATTTCTGTCGCAATACGTCCTTGTCATAAATAAAGGAACTCTGATATGCAGGGCAAGCCAGGCGCTGGGTGCAAGCGCTAAGCAAGGCTAATAAACCAACAGCGGCAAAGAATGCCCTCGTCATAGGTGGATTAATATGCAATCAACAAAATTAAAGAAATAACCCCAAGTAATGCAGAATATCGGGCTTAGGTAACCTATATAACTATCTGATTTACAGCTTATTTAATGCCAAGTGCTAATTTTTGACTTTTGGTCAAGCCTGAGACCACAAGGTCGTATGAATTATCAACCCACCGCCGCAGAAGGGTATCAGGCACGCCTTCGGTCATCAGAACGGTAATCCAATGCTTCTTATTCATGTGATAGGCTGGCTGAACAAACGAATAGTGCTCCCGTAAATCGGCACCTTCCTCCGGTGCTACTTTCAGGTTAATACCTTCAAAACCCTCCACATCCGTGAGGGCAAACATCTTACCCATCACTTTAAAGACCAGTGTGTTTATATCAAATGGAAACTCTTCCGTGGTACCTTTTTTTGACAGGCAATATTCCCTGAAAGATTCAATGTTCAATGAAAGAAGCGTTTAGCAACCAGGTAAATAACAGCTAGAAGAAACACAATAATTGAAATCTTGTTGATTCCGTGCATCACGCGGATGTTGACGTTGACCGGCCGG
>JAYWDR010000485.1:0-9428 GCA_043779735.1 Cyclobacteriaceae bacterium
GGGCTGACCACACCCTTTAGTCAGAACCAGACCAAAGACCTTGGCATTAAAACGGCACTGGAGCTTACGCAAGACTTTAAAATACAGTTGGATGTCAAGAAAACAACGACCTCCTCGTTTCAGGAAATTTTCAGGTTTGATCCGGACCGAAAGGATGAATTCGGCAATCTCGACCCCGGCTACGCCGAGTTAAGCCCCAGTCGAACGGGAAGCTACCGGATCTCAACAATCGCAATCGGTACCTCGTTTTTGGATAATTCGAGCTTGTCCTCTTCGGTCTTTAGGGAATTCGAAAATAATATTAACGTGATAAAAAATCGCTTCACACAAATAGGTGGCAGCGGCTATGAGTCAAAATCCCAAGACGTACTAATACCCGCCTTTATTGCAGCCTACACAGGTAATAGCGCAAACACGGTGGGGCTTACACCATTTCCCTCTACCCCCCTACCCAATTGGCGCGTAGACTATACAGGCCTTAACAAACTGGAGGCCCTCAACGATATTTTTCAATCAATCAGTTTGACCCACGCCTATTCCTCTACCTACTCTGTTGGTTCTTTCTCCAACTCTTTGGAATATAAAAACGTGGGGAATGAAATACCACTTTCCAGCTACAACAATGGCATCTTTGCTACACAGTTTAATAGCCAGCAACAATTAATACCGGTATACGTCATCAGCCAGGTACTAATCTCAGAGCAATTTGCGCCACTGATCGGTGTGAGCGTTCGGACGAAGAGTAAATTTACTGCCCGCTTTGAATACAAAACAAAGCGAGATTTGTCCCTGAACATCTCCAATGCGCAAATCACGGAAGTCAATTCTAAAGACTGGTCGTTTGAGGTAGGGTACATAAAGAACAATATGAAGCTTCCCATTAAGAGCCAGGGTAGAATTATTACCATGAAGAATGACATCAATTTTCGACTAAATTTCAGCATCACAAACAACGTCACTATCCAACGAAAAATCGATGAGCCAGGGGTCATTACCAATGGGAATATTAACCTTCAGATCAGACCCAACATCAGTTACGCGGTGAACAACAAGCTTAATGCTCAATTCTATATCGATCACAATGTAAACGACCCTCTCGTCACCAACTCTTACCGAAGGGCCACTACGCGTGTGGGGATAAAGATTCTGTTCAATCTATCTCAGTAGCGACGACACATCTCCATGCTTTCCGTTCGCTGTTTTTAGTTACCTTAGTTCATGAACATTATATGATTGATTATCAATATGATAGGATCTTAATTAAATGATCTTCCGACGACTCAACATGAAGTAATTCTTCATAAATTTAAGTAGTCAACACCAATCCAAATAAGTCATGAAAAAACTAAAGTACCCACTCATGTCCCTTCTTACCGTTGCTATTCTGATGACGGACTGCAGCAAGAAAGAAGACGCAGCTCCAACAACGGTTAAACCTACTGACGCGGAAGCCGTTTCTAATGAGATTACTTTTACAAGCAGCACGTCCAAGGTAAATGGCACCATCCCGACCTCGACTACTGGCGCCAGCACACCTATTATCACGAATATTCCTTCAGCAAGCGTAGTGGCCTCTGGCACTGTATACATCCCTGTTACCTACACAAGCCCAACGGTACCTTCCTTAATGTTTGTGCAGGTCGTTGGGGCCAAGACATATTACTTCAGTATTCCATTGACAGGTGCCGGTACCAGTGGCACGGTGACTGTACCCATGACCATTTCATCCAAAGTACTTGTGGGTAATTTCAGCATGTATATCTGTATCCTGACGTCGACCTTTCTTAGCCAGCAAGTTATTGTCTCTACTGCTGTCACAGAACCACTCAAATGCGGCAACGGCAGTGTATTTGGATCCGAAGGCGTTACTAACACCCGCCACCAACTTTTAGGGAAGAACGGTACCGTCACGATCACGTATGATACTTATTCGCTTCCCGATAGGATAGATGTGTTTCTCGATGGCAACATTTGGAAGGGAGGAACGGGAACAATCATTTCGCCACCACCTCCTACCAGTTCTTGTTCGAGTCCTCTGGCGGGTTTTGTAGGCGCCACCGGAACTATCAGCTTTCCTGTATCGACGACAAATAAATATGTAGATGTATATGTCTCTGGGTGTTTGGGATCAAGCACTGCCTGGAACTACACGCTAACTTGTCCTTAGCTGTCTTGACAAAAATTGTTTGAAAAAAAGGGCCTGCCATTCTAAACTTGGCGGGCCCTTGCAATTCCCCGTATTCGCAAAACTCCTATTATAAAAATACTAACACCATTAATTTCGATGGCCCACAATGATATGGAGTCATAGCTTTTTAGTTTATTTTTGGCATTCCTTAAAATCAAACCCTATGACTATTCCTGAAGGACTTAAGTACACGAAAGACCACGAATGGATCAAAATTGAAGGCCTAAAGGCAACCATTGGCATTACAGACTTTGCGCAAGGCGAATTGGGCGATATTGTCTATGTCGATATCCCCAGTGTCGGTCAGAACGTCAATGAACATGAAGTATTTGGAACCGTGGAGGCTGTAAAAACAGTAAGCGACCTGTATATGCCTGTTACGGGCAAAATCGTGGAAGCAAATAAAGACCTTGATGGAAGTCCTGAAAAGGTTAACTCCGATCCTTATGGATCAGGCTGGATGATCAAAATGGAGATGAAAAATTCAGCCGATGCCAACAATCTATTAACTGCCGCTCAATACAAGGAACTTATTGGAAAGTAATTTTCTGCTAGAAGAAGATAACCAGCCTTTCATGATTGAGCTCCCCGTCATACCGCACGAAGAAACCAAAAAGCGCAAACCCAGCTGGTTGCGTGTGAAGTTGCCCATGGGCCCTGAGTATGCCAAAGTCCGCCGATTGGTAGATGAACACAAACTCCACACGATTTGCGAAAGCGGCAATTGTCCTAACATGGGCGAATGTTGGGGCGCAGGCACAGCGACCTTCATGATCCTCGGAAATATCTGCACACGAAGCTGCACTTTTTGTGCTGTGGCCACAGGCCGGCCTACAGAGTACGATACCGATGAACCCAGGCGGGTAGCCGAGGCAATCAAACTCATGGGCGTAAAACATGCGGTGATCACTTCGGTCAATCGCGACGAGCTACCTGACAGAGGCGCCGAAATCTGGTACCAGACTGTGATTCAAACCAAACAGGTTAATCCGGACACCACCATTGAAACGCTTATCCCTGATACAAAAGGAAACTGGGCCGCACTTTACCGGATGATTGATGGAGGACAGGAAGTAGTCTCTCACAATATGGAAACCGTGGAGCGTATGTACCGAAGGGTGCGACCCCAAGCAAGATATGAGCGGAGCCTGGAGCAGCTTAAACGAATAAGGGAGGCTGGCAAGAGAACCAAGAGCGGTATCATGCTGGGCGTAGGAGAAACCAAAGAAGAGGTTTTCAAAGCCATGGATGACCTGGTAGCCTCCGGGCTGCACATCCTGACATTGGGTCAATACCTTCAGCCTACTAAAATGCACCTGGAAGTTGCAGAATTTGTCCACCCGGACACATTCGCCATGTACAAGGAAGAGGGGCTGAAGCGGGGCTTGAAGTATGTTGAATCAGGACCATTGGTCCGATCTTCATATCATGCTGAAAGACATGTCGACGTGCCTATTGCTTAGGCGCTGGCTTCCCAAATATTTTACCACGGATTACAAAGATAAAAACTGATCCTCTCTGTGTAACTCTGTGCCTGCCGGAAGGCAGGTGGATTGCTCAGTGTCCTTTGTGGTTTTGGATTTTTCAACCACCTTCTTCCTCTGATTCATTCCGGCAACGAAGACTCAATTTTCTGTAATAACATAAATTGATTTCTGGCCCTCACAAGATTCTGTCTTGGATACGTTGTATGATAATACGTGTCACCGTTGAGAAAGTCTGCCAAAAACCGTAACGCCATAATATACGTCATCATTTTTCCCGCAAACGGAATGGCCTCCCTTTCCTTTTGCGACATGACCGACGACATTTCAGAAAGATATCCGGCCAATAGCGCATCATACATCTCTTTTCTGAATACAATCTTCGAAACATCTTTTTCCTCTTCGCTGACAGGACTGACAAACGTCCTCACCATGTCTCCCAGGTCATAAATAAAATACCCGGGCATGAGGGTATCAAGGTCTATGACGCACACCGCCTTCCGGGTCGTGGCATCGAAAAGAATGTTATTAATCTTGGTGTCGTTGTGTGTGATTCGAAGTTTGAGCGATTCACTTGAAATAAGTCCCCAATAGCGTTCCACGAGGTAATACATCCGCTGGCTGGCTTCAATGCAGTCGTCAGCGAGTTGCAGGCGCTCTGTCGCTGCGCCCAACAAGGCTGATTCAAATTGTTGATAGCGCCAGACTAAGTCATGGAATTGCGGAATGGATTCCTGGAATTTCCCCGCCTCGATTCTGTCCAAACATCGCGTAAGCCTTGCAAACTCACGAGCTGCGGTATAAGCCTCGTCAGTGGTCTCCACGCTGTTCAGGGTAGTGGTGTTTTCTATAAAAGGAAACAACCGCCAGGGAAAGTCCTCCTTGTCATACACTATGTCCTGGTTATCCGTTGATGGAACGCATCGCAAAAACAAATACTCCGGGAAATGCTTCCTTAGATAGTCTGAGGTGAGCCTGAGATTGGAGGCAATGATCTCAGGCTGCTTAAAAACATTTTTATTCACCCTCTGAAGGACATACTGACTCGGTCCGGCCAGCCGGAACGTCTGGTGAATGTGTCCGGTGCCGATCCGCTCGATAATAAAATCCCTTGGATTTAGTCCGAAGCTCTGAAGAATACTTTGGTCAACGGACGCAACTACTTCCATAATTTTTCCGGGTACACGCCTGCTTTTACGAGGGCGCGAATTCTTCCGATGACTTCCGCTTTGTCGTCTTTATAAGTCACACCAAACCAGGTGTTGCCACCGCCAATGATTTCCACGTTGCCAAGGTTTTGTCCGATTAGTTCTGAAACCATCAGTGCAATATAAAATTCAGCGGAAGGATTGTTGATGTTGTTCTTTACAAATTCTACAAACATTTTTTCTGATAAATCAAAAATGCCAGGCTGAAAGCCCCAGCAATTCATCGAGACCGGCAATGAAGGAGCCAATTCACGATCACCTTTGGTCTCCTTAGAAATAATCTTTCCATGCTCTTTCACAATGGTGGTGAGTTCGCTCAGCGTCTTCAAGTATCCTTGAGAGTCGCGCTCCTCGGCCACCCCCCTGGAAACACTCCCGTGGTCAGATAAAACATTTTCAAGCGTGTACCCTACCATAGCATGGTGGTCAGCTGGCGCCGTGGCAAAGAATTTGGCCAGGGCAGTAAATGCGTCTGTGCCATAGAAATCGTCAGCATTGATCACCGCAAACGGCCCATCGATTACATCCTTTCCACAAAGCATGGCATGGGTGGTACCCCAGGGTTTCTTGCGGTCAATCTTACCTCCACCCGCAGGCACAAACCGGTCCAGGCTTTGTATCTCAAAATGCGCTGTGGCCTTGCCTACAAGTTTGGGCAGAAACATTTCTTTTACGGTTTCCTTGATCTCCTCCCGCACGACAAAGACAATATTGGTAAATCCGGCACGCAGGGCATCATACAAAGAGTAGTCCATAATCGTCTCACCGCTGGGGCCAAAGCCATCAATTTGTTTGATGCCTCCATACCGGCTGCCCATGCCGGCTGCCATGACGAGCAGCGAAAGTTGTTTATCATTTTTCAATTGAATGTTAGGTTAAGTAATAGACAGAAAATTATTGTCAGTAAAAATAGGATTTTCGCTTGAAAACTTATCCTTACTTTAGTGCCATGTCTAACCCTGTTCGCCCCGCCAATTATACAACGTCGATTGTGATCATCGGCGCGTTGTTTTTCATCTTTGGTTTTGTCACCTGGCTGAATGGAACGCTGATTCCCTTCCTGAAACTGGCCTGCGATCTGCAATCGGACGGGCAAGCCCTTCTGGTGACCTTTGCCTTTTATATGGCCTATTTCTTCCTCGCCATACCCTCTTCGATGATTCTGGAACGTACCGGGTTTAAGAATGGCATGTCCCTCGGCCTTGCTGTGATGGCGTTGGGCGCTTTGCTGTTCATCCCGGCTGCCCTGGGACGAACATTTTCTCTGTTTCTCATGGGGCTCTTTGTTCAGGGAATGGGTCTTTCATTGTTGCAGACCGCTTCGAATCCTTATATATCCGTCATCGGCCCGTTGGAAAGCGCGGCTAGCCGGATCAGCATTATGGGCATTTGTAATAAGGTGGCCGGGGCGATCAGCCCACTAATACTAGGGGCCATCGTGCTACAAGGGGCCACCGAAATTGAAATAAAAATTAACGGGACAAGCGATCCAATAGCCCGTGGACTACTTCTTCAGGAACTTTCTCAAAGGGTGATTCTGCCGTATGCCATTATGGCTGCGGTGCTGTTACTGCTGGCGGTGATGATCCGGTATTCATCGTTGCCCGATATTGAATCGACTCCGGAGGATGAAATCAAAGAGGGAAGTAAAACAAGTATCCTGCAATTTCCACACTTGTTGCTGGGCTCACTTTGCATCTTTCTCTATGTTGGCGTGGAGGTAATGGCAGGCGATGTAATCAGCATTTACGGCAAAGCCATCGGCATCAGTTTGGATGAAGCCAAGAATTTTACCTCCTACACACTTCGTTCGATGGTTGTAGGGTACATAATCGGCATCCTGACTATCCCAAAATACATCAAACAGGAAAGGGCGTTGGCGATTTCGGCGGTACTGGGAATAATCGTCAGTGTACTGGCCTTCACATCGGTTGGCTATACGTCGATTTTCTTTATTGCTTTACTGGGCTTTGCCAACGCGCTCATGTGGCCTGCTATATTCCCGTTGGCAATTGATGGTCTTGGGAAATTCACCAAGATCGGATCTGCCTTGTTGATTATGGGCATAGCTGGTGGCGCCATTATTCCACAAGTCTATGCCAAGCTTGCTGTGACATGGGGTCCACCACTGGCGTTTGTGTCCATCATGCTTCCGTGCTACTTGTACATTCTCTATTATGCAATGCGGGGTCATACGGCTGGGAGAGTCAGGGGCTTGCACGCAAATTAACGCAGATAACTTAGCTTAAGTGTATTGATCAGCGTAGATCTGCGTGTATTTGATCAGCGTTAATCTGCGGGAAATGTATTCACCCAATCAGCGAAAATCTATCGGAACTGCATTTCAATTTTTCAGCATTCGCTCAATTTCCTTTCTCACAATCACCTCACGCTCCGCATAAGAACCACTCACGATGATGTACGGTATTTTTCTCTCATCAAGCGCACCTTTAAACATCTCATACATCTCGTGTCTCTTCCCACCCAGGTCCCTGAGCCCATCCGAAATCCATGGTACATCAACATCAAAGAGAAAATACTGATCATATTTCACCATGGCCTCCAATTCATACAAGACCGGAGGGACAGTTTTCAAATAGTGCTGGCTATAAATTTCAGTGGTAATCAAGTCCGTATCACAAAATAATAACCTATTGGCGGTTTTCACCTTGGCCAGGACGCGCTCAGTTTGCGCATGGCCGATAGCGATGATATCCTGAATCGTAAAATTATTAGATGTAATAAACTCGCGCGACACCTCGGGCACAAACTCAGTTTGATAAAGTTGAGCCATTTGCTTGGCCAGGGTCGACTTGCCTGTGCTTTCGGGCCCATAGAAACATATTTTCCTAACAAGGGCCCCCTTCATGCCCGGTAAGATTTATATTCTGACCTCCACCTGTAAAACCCGAACGCCGCGATCAGGCAAAAAACAAAATATTCAACCCCCACGAACAGAATACCTTTGGCAACATACAAATACGTCGCTATCATATCTGCTAAAATCCATGCCACCCAACATTCTATTTTCTTTTGTACCATAAGGTATGTAGCCACTATGCTCACCACTGTGACGAAGGAATCCAGGTAAGGGTACGCGCTGGGAAATTTAAATAGCTTGGGAAATAGTTCATGCAGGTTGCTGGCGAAAGTTCCAAACAAGATGGTACCCATTAATACTACGATTGAGAAAATGATCAGAATCCTAAATGGCATCCAGCTCACCCGCAACTCATTTTTCCGGCCCATCTCACCTACGAGGGGATGCGACCAACGCCACCAGCCCAATAAGTTTGTGACGAAAAAGAAGACCTGGAGAAACATATCCGGGTAGAACTGTATCTGGTAGAATAAGAAGAAAAACAGAATTACATTGATGACTCCTACTGGCCAGCTCCAAATGTTTGCTTTGGCGGAAAGCCACACAGCTACCGCGCCGGCAACCGTTCCGAAGAACTCCAGGTAGCTCATAGGATAGCCCAAAAGCTCAAAGAATTTTTGGTCGTTGTCGAAAAAGATCATGGCATCCAAAAAAAGAAATATGGCCTAAATCCGCCCCTAGGTTTGAGTTAAGGTGCTTCTGCAGAGATTTAGTTCGGAACTAAAGCTTGATGCACACATTCTTAGCCTCCGTAAAAAACTTCATCGCGTCCCACCCTCCTTCGCGCCCTACACCGGACTGCTTCATGCCGCCGAAGGGAGTGCGCAGGTCGCGGAACAGCCAGCAATTCACCCAGATGATGCCGCTCTTGATCTGGGCGGAGACCCGGTGGGCCCGTTTCAGGTTTTCTGTAAAAATCGTTGCTGAAAGACCATAGGGGGTGCTGTTGGCATATCCAATCACTTCATCCTCTGTGTCAAACGGCATGATTGTGACCACTGGCCCAAATATTTCTTCCTGGCTCGTCCGGCAGAGATGGTCCAGACCCACGATGACCGTAGGCTCCACGAAATAACCGTTGGCACAGCGGCCGGCAATGGTGGCGCGCTTCCCGCCTGCCAGGATCTTTCCGCCCTCTTGCTTCGCTAGTTCTATATAGGAAAGCACTTTCTGCATGTGTCCTTCCGAAACCAGCGCGCCAATGCGCGTGGATTTCTCCAGGGGGTCGCCCACTGGCAAAGCCTTCGCACGCTTGACAAACTCCTCTACGAAACGATCGTAAAAACTCCGTTCCACAAAAATCCGGGAACCGCACAAACAGATTTCTCCCTGGTTCGTAAACGAAGCGCTTACGGATGTGCTGATGGTCTGCTCAACATCACAGTCGGCAAAAATGATGTTGGGATTTTTCCCTCCGAGTTCAAGTGAAAGTTTTTTCAACATAGGTCCCGCGGTGGCCGCGATTTTTTTCCCGGTAACGGTGCCCCCTGTAAAAGAAATGGCCGTCACGTCAGGATGCTCGATGATGGCCTGGCCGGCCTTTGGACCCAAACCATGTACAATATTCAACACTCCCTTTGGCAAGCCCGCTTCTTTGCACAGCGCCGAAAACAAATACGCAGTCATGGGCGTCAGCTCCGAAGGCTTGGCCACTACCGTGCAGCCCG
>JAYWDR010000486.1:0-3321 GCA_043779735.1 Cyclobacteriaceae bacterium
CGAACTTGATCTCATCTTTGAGCAAGGTTTCCAGCACGGTGCGACGATAACAGACAAAGCCAGCAGTAGTATCCTGAATCGGCATGCCCGTGATCAGCCGGACGTACATGCTGGCAAAGTAGGAGAGAAGCACCCGACTCATGGGCCAGTTTACGACATTCACTCCCGTGGCATAGCGAGAGCCGATTGACAAATCTGAACCGCCTTCTGAGCAGGAGAGATAGAGGTAATTGAGGTCTTTGGGGTCGTGTGAAAAATCGGCATCCATCTCGAGGAGGTAATCGTAACCTTTCTCCAGACCGTATTTGAATCCGGCGATGTAGGCAGTACCAAGCCCAAGTTTGCCTTCGCGTTGAATTAGATGGAGCCTTGTTCCGCTGGAATTAAACTTGTTTTGAAGGACTTTAACAATTTGTGCGGTGCCATCCGGGGAATTGTCATCCAAGATAAGAAGGTCAAAATCTTTTGGCTGCAAAAAAACCGCATTGATTATCATCTCGATATTCTCTTTCTCATTGTAGGTCGGTATGATCACCAACGCGTTGTTCATGGTAGTGTTTCGAATTTCTAAATGTAGGAAAAAAGAGAAAGTATTCATATTTTAGATTTAATTGCGTGCCCGGCAAGTCTCAGCCAGAAAGAGTGGGACAGCCACTTTTTATTATTGGGCTATTTAGTTTCTAAGGATGAAAAAATTGATAAGGCTACCCTCCTTTCTTTTTAAGAATTATAATGCAGTTTTTGTCCTCTACGGGATATTGGTAATTGCCATGAGCGTGCAAATCCTTTTGCTGTCAAAAATTCAACTCGAACCGAATGGCCCCTGGTATACGAAGTATGGCAATTACGTAATATTCAAGCAGTCGTATTTTCATTTGATACACCAGCAGGACCTTTACGCGTGGTACCTGAAGGAGCAATGGGATTTATTCAAATACAGCCCTGCCTTTGCATTGTTTTTTGGTTTGTTTGCCTATTTGCCAGACGCCGTAGGCTTGACTTTATGGAATTTACTGAATGCGTTTTGCATCGCTATAGCCATTCGCCAACTACCCTTGCTGGACTCCAGGGCAAAAATTTCAATCTTGCTTTTTATTTTTATCGAGCTGTCTATCTCGCTTCAAAATGTTCAGAGCAATGCGTTGGTCGCGGGCTTGCTCATATTAGCGTTTGTGCGACTCGAGAAAGGTCACTATTTCCTGGCAGCACTGTTTATCACCCTTACCGTGTTCATCAAGATATTTGGAGTATTGGCATTTGTTTTATTCCTTTTCTATCCGGGCAAGGGAAAGCTGATGGCCTATACTGCTGTTTGCTTTGCTACGATGGCGTTGCTTCCATGGGTAATTATTTCTTTTGACCAATTGAAATTCCTGTACACCAGTTGGTTTCACCTCCTGCTTAACGATCATTCTGCACCAATGTATTTATCCGTGATGGGCTGGCTGACCACCTGGTTCCATCTGACTATTGATAAAAACCAGGTCATTCTTACAGGGCTGATGATATTTACTTTGCCCTTTCTGCGATGGAATCGCTATGATGAACGCTCATTCCGCCTTCTTATGCTATGCTCTATTTTGCTCTGGATTGTGATCTTCAATCACAGGGCCGAATCACCAACCTTTATTATTGCGATGGCAGGTGTAGGCATCTGGTATTTCGCCAAGAGCCGAAATACCGTGGATCTCCTGCTGGCGACCATGGCATTTATTTTCACGTCCCTTTCACGAACGGACATTTTTCCATTAGGAATTCAGAAAGATTTCTTTGATGCATATTCGATCAAGGTTGTACCATGCATTCTTGTGTGGGGCAAGCTCATAATTGATACCTTGCTTGAAAAGAAGGAAATTGCACATGAAGTTTGATCCAAAGTTTCACACCTTGACTTTCACCTTGTGAAGAACCGAGCCATTTTCCTTGATCGCGATGGCGTGTTAAACGAAGACAATCTCAACTACAGCTACCTCATTGAGAATTTCAAGATATTGCCTGGCGTGCCGGAAGCATTGATTCAGCTTAAAGCAGCAGGCTATCATTTGATAGTCATCACCAACCAATCGGGCATCGCCCAGGGTATTTACACCCAGGCAGAGATGGAAAGTTGTCATCGCTTCTTGCAGGAAGCCTGTGGCCACGTCATCGATCACTTCTACTTTTCCCCGTATCATCCGTCAGTAACCAATTCGCTTTTGCGCAAGCCGGGCACATTGATGTTTGAGAAGGCCATAGCAAAATTTTCTATCGATGTTTCAACTTCATGGATGGTGGGTGATCGGGGGAGGGACATTATTCCGGCGCGGCAGCTGGGAATCAAGACGATTCAGATTGGTGATGAGGTGGAAGCTGAAAATGCTGGTGATTATAAAGTGGCGGATTTGATGGGGGCGGCGGTCGTGATTCTATCAAAGAATTGAACAGGTTGTCAAAATTTGTTAATTTCTTTTTCGATCAGTTGTTCCATGCCTATTGCTGCTTCAACTACAAACTAAGCCTGCTGTCTGCATCCTATTGATGTGGCCGATATTCCAAATATTAGAATGTAAAGAGCCTTCATCTTTGAAATTGATTGGTTTGATAATATGAAATATGGGAGATCTATGTGAGGGAATTGACTCCGAAGCTTACTTAGTCTCCGCGCCACTGCGGTAAAAAAATTTAACCGCAAAGGCGCCAGGGCGCAAAGCTCTTACTTAAACTTCTTCCATCTCCTCCACCTTCGATCCCTTCGCCAGCTTGTTCTGCACTTCAAAAGGCACAGGAACATATTCCGCAAAACGTTGCGAGAAAGTACCACGACCCTGTGAAAGTGATCTGAGGTTAGTGGAGTAGCGGTCCAATTCGGCAAGGGGTGTTCTCGCCTTGATCACCTGGTAATTTCCCTTCGTGTCAATACCCATGATCAGTGATCTCCTTGTTTGAAGGTCGCCCATCACATCGCCGACGATTTCTTCCGGCACCGTTACCTCCAGGTCAACAATCGGTTCGAGTAATTGCGGTTCTGCTTTCATGAAGGCGTCCTTAAAGGCCATCATCCCTGCAATTCTAAAGGAAATATCATTGGAGTCTACAGCATGCATTTTACCATCGTGCACCATGACGCGCACATCTCTTACATATGAACCTGTGATCGGTCCCTGTTCCATTTTTTCCATCACCCCTTTGAGGATGGAAGGGATAAAGCGAGTGTCAATTACCCCGCCCACGATGCAATTGTAAAACGCCAGTTTGCCGCCCCATTCAAGTTCAATGATTTCCTTGCCACGCACACTGAACTCCGTGGGCTCAGGCATACCTTCGTAGTACGGTTCAATTTTC
>JAYWDR010000487.1:0-3314 GCA_043779735.1 Cyclobacteriaceae bacterium
AGAGGATGATCACCGTTGACGGAGAGTCCTTCTATAGTCGTGATCTTGTTATTGCCAACGGCCGAAACCGGAAATGTACATGACCGAACGGCATTTCCGTTTACGTGAACGGTACAGGCGCCACATTGGTTGATACCGCATCCATACTTGGTGCCCACCAGGCCAAGGCTATCACGCAGCACCCAAAGCAGCGGAGTGTCTGAATCCACATCGGCCTCATAGCTGCGGCCGTTGATTTGCAATTTGTATTGTGCCATTAGAAGTAGATAAAATGTTGGTTATGCTAATATAGGAATAAATAGGTTTATCCCATTCCAGCATTACACGGCCAGTGTATTTCAAATTGAAGTACTTGGACCAAACTCCATGATGCGAGGATTTTGAATAAACACAGCCTTACGCCCGGAATTGTCTGTGATTAAGGCTCATAGGACTTCACGTTCAAAAGGGGTCACAACGGAAACTAAGAAACAGGGCGTCATGGGATGTTAAATCTGTATTGAAATTGTGTTCCTAGTGGTTCTGTTGTGGACTTCGTGACCTTGTTTCTGATTCTTATTGAGATTAGGCCTTTGTTCTGACACATTAGATACCTTGCAACCTTCAAGTATAGTCGTGGCATTGAATTATGATATGTAGAGTTTACCAGAATGCCGATGATACAAAATAGAGAGGATATTATATACTTGGATCCACAAATTCAAATCTGTTCCCATCAAACAATCCTTTATCACTGATTTTCAAAGAGGGTATGACCAATAAGGCCATGAACGAAAGTGTCATGAAGGGTGCCCCCAACGTTGAGCCCATATCCTTTGCCATACGGTCTATGGCCTTGTACATTTTGCTCACTTTATAACCGTCTTCATTCGACATGATTCCCGCTACAGGCAGGGGTATCACCATTTCATCATTATTGGAGATTGCTGCCACCCCTCCTTTCGACCGGATTATCAAATTGATAACGTGACAAATAGATTCATCATCCACTCCTACGGCAATAATGTTGTGCGAGTCATGACCAACCGAAGAGGCTAAGGCGCCTTGTTTGAGACCGAAGTTTTTGATGAAGGCGACCGACGGGGGGACATTGGCATACCTGTTTACTACCGTAATCTTCAGAATATCCCTGCTTGTGTCGGATATCACGAATCCATTTTGTGTCTTTGGCCTATCAATCAGTTCGTTGGTTATCAATTGTCCATCCAGAGCCTCGATGATGCGGATTTTACTCCCCTTGAATTTAAAGGCAAAATCAGAGGGTGCCTTTTCTGAAACGGTGAAGTGATTAATAACTTTGCTATGTACCCTCTCGATTTTTGTGTGACCGTTCTCGGCTGCCAGGAATCCCTTACTATAAGTTTGTTTGACCTTCAACTCCTGCAAATTATTGACGACAATGAAATCAGCATGGTCACCTTCCTTCAACGTACCTATGTCAAGTGTATAGTGAAGTATAGGGTTGATGCATGCGACGGTAAGCACTTTATATAAATCAATCCCTTTCCCCAACGCACGTTTCACAAGCAAGTTGATATGGCCTTCTTCCAGGCTGTCGGGATGCTTGTCGTCGGAGCAGAACATCATGTGCTGCCAGTGATCATGCATGAGGTTGATCAATGCCTCGAAATTTTTGGCCGCACTCCCTTCACGAATTAGGATTTTCATTCCATACTTCAGCTTATCAAGTGCCTCTTCAGCCGTGAAGCATTCATGGTCTGTGGTGATGCCGGCGGCGATGTACCTGGCGGCCTGTTTTCCTCGCAATCCTGGAGCGTGACCATCAACGACCTTGCCGTATTTCTTTGCTGACGTGATCTTGGCTGTCACCAGGGGATCACCTTGAAGAACTCCTGGCCAGTTCATCATTTCAGCCAGGTATTTTATTTCAGGTCTCCTGAGAAGTTGGTCAATGCCATCAATATCAATTGTGGCGCCTGCGGTTTCAAACTGCGTGGCGGGCACACAACTGGGTGCGCCGAAAAAAAACTTGAACGGCACTTGATTGCCGTTGTCAATCATGTAGTTCACTCCTGGTATGCCTAGCACATTTCCGATTTCATGCGGATCAGAAACGGTAGCTACTGTACCATGGACCACCGCCATCCGGGCAAATTCAGAAGGGGTGATCATCGAACTTTCGATGTGAACGTGAGCGTCAATGAACCCTGGCAGCAAATATTGGTCTTCCACGGATTTCTTTTCCACCTTGCTCTTAATGACACCACTCTCAACCTCTACTTCTCCATCATAAATTCGGTGGCCGACTATGTCTATAATGTGTCCTGAAATCTTCATTTTGTAGAAGGAACTTGATTGCGGACCTTAATTATTTCTGAGGCTATGCTGATCGCGATTTCCTCAGGTGATTTACTATCAATAGGTATGCCGATGGGTGTTCTCACTGATTCCAGCAACGATGCCGGGACACCTTCATTACTCAGCTCTGAAAATAGTTGTTTGACTTTTCCCTTGCTGCCCATCATCCCAAGGTATGCATACTTTTTAGTGATTAGGCTCCTTAACACTGCCTTGTCTGTCCTGTATCCAAAGCTAACGATAGCAACATACGTATTTTCGCCTTCAGGTATGCGGGCTCCTACCGAAGCAAAATCCACGTAACGTTTTTTGTGAGCACTGTGATTGCTTTTCATTGTATTGAGTCCTCTCCGGTTATCAAAGATTTCAACATAGAACCCAAGCTGTCGCATCACCGCCGAGAGCGCTAGGCCCACATGTCCTCCGCCCAGAATGTAAATCTTTTGCAAATATCCCAGTCGCTGGCGTACGGTCCATGTGTAATTGTCATTGACCGTAGATGAAAAAGCGTTGGGCAATGACTTGTTGAAAGAAAACGAAATGCCACGATCCGTCAATTCCAGAATGCCGGACTGCCCCTTGTTGATGAAAGCCACCAAACTCGCTATTAATTTGCGGTGGCTGGAATCCAATCTATAGAATGCAATGGTCTGCTCACCTGAGCAGATCATACCGGACTGGTTCACCCCTTCCTTACGGTGGACTTGTCGCTTGAGAAAGGGTATAAAGTCTCTTTCTTTCAATTTGGTCTTTGCGAGGTCAACAAGCTTTTGCTCCATAATGCCGCCCCCGATTGACCCTACCATTTCCCCCGCTTTGTCGACAATCATGCAAAAGCCTTGTCGACCGGGGCTGCTCCCTTCGCTCTGAATCACAAATAGAAACATAAGCCTCTGTCGCCTGATAAGATAACTAAGGATGTGCTCCCAAATTGACATGTTGAAAATGAGTATTAATTTTCTAAACTTGTTGTGTGGTGATTCTGTCCAATTGTT
>JAYWDR010000488.1:0-9383 GCA_043779735.1 Cyclobacteriaceae bacterium
AGAATGACGATTGAATATTTGAGCTTGCATTAAAAAAGGCGTGCAACAGAATGGCAATGAAAACACTTGCTTTGGTTCTCAGGTAAATAAAGGTGAATACTAAACTCTCCGCTATTGTGTAGCAAAAATAAACTCCTATTGAAAGCAGGCTCATACCCATAAAACCTGGGAGGGCTGCTCCAGGAAATGTAAACGAGGCTAAGTGCCAAAGTCCCCATGCAAGACCAACCAATATCGAGCTTTTTAACGCAGAATATTTTGTCATCATTTTTGGAAGAAGGTATCCACGCCAACCGAGTTCCTCGCCCATAGGTCCGAATGGAAGAGCAATCAGAAATGAAATGGGAATCGATGAAATTCCATTTACCAGATCAAATGACTTAACCGGGTATCCAAGGAGGAAAGAAATTGCTGTGCTAAATAGGTAAATCAGAATAGGGACAAAGATTACAAATGCGTAACACCAATAAGAAACCTTCCAAATTAACAGGGATTTCAATAATTGTTTAAGCGCTAACTTTCCTTCTGTAATTCTAGTTATTAATATGGCTGCAATCACAGGGCCATAACCACCAATCATCCCAAACCACGCGACAGGTGGAAGATTACCATTTGGATCTGCCAAAATGAGTTGGTAAGCTGGGTATAGGAATGTCCACGATACAGTATAGTTTATTATCAAAAAGGATGTAATAGGATACTGTCTAATTAATTTTTGGAAATTCATTTGATAATTGTGTTTGTGTTAGCCCATAATATGATATGATGAGAATTTGTTCTGAATGGTTGCATGAGGTCTGCCGTTTCATTACTCATTTGTCCGACGCTATTTATTTTTTCAGAGTCCAAGTTGTCCCGAAGCCGGTCGCTTGTCCACGTGGAGAATCTTTGTTAGTAGGGTGTCACCCGTTAGTTGACTTTTTTGTCCGGCCACATTGCCACCAACGGTTCAGTATTTCCCACCTGGAACTAGCAGCAATCCATGTAATTTCCTTTGGCAGATCACAACAATTCACCGACCTTCCATCCCGACATTAAATAATCGACCAATGAAGCGCGCTCTTCTACTATTTGCATGTTTTACTTATTATTCTATCTCTGCCCAACACCTTCCCACCATGGAAGAAGTCATTTCCCTTCGAAGCGTGGGTGGCCTAACGATATCTCCTGACGGGAAGCAGGTTGCCTTTAGCGTACAAACGACTGATTGGAATGAGAACCGGTATGACAATGAGATTTGGCTCACCAAGCAGGGCAAGAAACCATTTCAACTAACCAATACAGCAAAAGGCAGCAGCACCAGCCCGTCCTTTTCTCCGGATGGAAATTGGGTTGCATTCCTGGCCGACCGCGGGAATAAGAATCAAATTCATGTGATGCGCCTGGAAGGAGGTGAAGCGTGGGCCATCACAAAAGAGGAAGAAGGAATTTCCTCGTATGAATGGCACCCCGCTGGCACAAAATTCATTTTTCAGAAACCTGATAAAGAGGACAATAACAAAAAGGAACTCGAAAAGCGTTATGGCAGCTACCAAGCCGATGACAAGGACTTTACCATTTCGCACCTGTGGCAGGTGGATTTCAAACCCGAGATGCTGGATCCTTCCGAACGACCCTGTTATGAATCAGTCGATTCACTGAAGGCAAAATCAGGCTGCATCGAACTGCCCAAAGCGCTGCGATTGACCGAAGGAAAATTCACAGTGACAAATTTCCGTACCTCACCGGACGGCAGCAAAATTGCGTTTAACCACCAACCTGATCCATTAATCAATACGTCCGTAAAATCCGATATTTCCATTATGGACATCGCTACGAAGAAGATCGCTCTTCTGGTCGCAAATAAAAGTTCAGACGGACTGGAAGACTGGTCACCGGATTCGAAGGAAATTCTATTTACCACCAGCCTCAGCGACACCACGTCCAACTTCTATACAAACTCAAAACTATTTGTCATTACGGTAGACACGAAAGCCACCCGTCAATTGGCCAAAGATCTGGATCAGAATTCTTCTGGCTATTTGTGGACGCCTTCTGGAATCTATGTCTCCGCATGGAATAAAACCAACCGACCTCTTTACAGAATAGATCCGAAGACTGGAAGCCATGATGTATTGTTAAAGTCCCCGAATATGATTTTTGGACTTTCATTCTCGAGAGATGGTGACCGGTTTGCTTTCATAGCGCGGAATGGAGATCAACTCACAGAGGTATTTGCTTCCAACACGTTATCGCCCAAGCCTGAAAAGATAACAGATATGACGGGTCAGGTGGCTGACTGGAAGACCGCCCAAAGTGAAGTGATCAATTGGAAAAGCAAAGACGGAGCAACCATTGAGGGCGTCCTTCACAAGCCCAGGAACTATGACCCTTCAAAAAAATATCCGTTGCTTGTGGTTATTCACGGAGGCCCCACCGGCATTGACATCCCCACACCGACGCCAGGAGGAGTTTATCCCATTTTGCAGTGGCTAGACAAAGGGAGTCTAGTCCTCCGGGTTAATTACAGAGGATCGGATGGATATGGTGAAGCATTCCGCTCGTTGAACGTGAAGAACCTTGGCGTAGGGGATGCGTGGGATGTACTCTCAGGGATCTCATACCTCGATAACAAAGGCCTGATTGATAAATCAAAAATGGGTTGCATGGGCTGGAGTCAGGGTGGTTATATCTCGGCGTACCTTACTACCAATACCGATATCTTCAAAGCGATTTCCGTGGGAGCAGGTATTTCTAACTGGATGACGTATTATGTAAGCACAGACATTCATCCGTTCACGCGTCAGTACCTGAAAGCTACACCGTGGAGTGATGAGGCTATCTATAAAAAAACTTCTCCAATGACAACGATTAACCAGGCAAAAACTCCGACGCTCATTCAACATGGCGAGTTTGACAGACGCGTGCCCATTGCCAATGCATACGAACTACTGCAAGGTCTTCGCGACAAAGGCGTACCGAGCGAACTTATTGTATATAAAGGTTTTGGCCATGGCATTACAAAACCGAAAGAAAGATTGGCAGCGAACTGGCACAACTGGCAATGGTTTAATAAATATGTGTGGGGGGAGAATGTAGAGTTGCCTGTAGGCGAGAAGAAAAAATAGACTTAGCCTGAGTAAGAAAACAAAATTGAAAAACAAAGTTCTATGAAAACCATAATCAGAATCTTAGTTCTGCTTCTTGCTGTCACCGGAGTTTTTGCGCAAAGCAAGAAACCAATCGTAGCCTCCGACCTGATGAAGATTGCCACTGCCAGCCAGATTCAGATTTCACCAGATGGCACTAAAGCCGTGATGATAGTGACCCGCAAATCCGTAAAGAATGAAAGCGAGTACTACTACACCAGCAACCTCTATCTTGTGGATCTGGTAGTGAGCGCAGACCCTACTCAACTTTCCTTTGGTGAAAAGAGCGATGGCCAGCCACAATGGTCACCAGATGGGAAACAGATCGCATTTACGCGTACGGAAGGAGAGAAATCACAAATCTGGATTTTACCCTTGACGGGTGGCGAAGCACATGTAATCACCAAAGCAGAATATGGCGCCGGTCAACCGCGCTGGTCGCCGGATGGGAAGAAGATGATGTATTCATCAAATATTCCCTTTTACGCCGTTGAGGGGAGTACACCCTGGCCTTATGAACGGCCCGGCCGCGTGAAGGGCGACGAGCCAAACTTCAAAGCGATGAAGGCAGATGAGAAAAAGAAAATGACCACCGGTCCTGATGGAAGCCTGGAAGAAGTGCGCGCCTGGCTGGCGAAAAATACAAGCGAGAGCGATCCGCGTGTCCTGAACCGGCAGAATTTTCAGGGAGAATTGAACTTGCAGCCGGATGAGGAATTTTCACATCTATTCATAAAGACGATCGGTACTGAAGATAAGGCCATTCAGTTGACGAGTGGCTTTCAGCGGTTTCAGAGCGCTCGGTGGTCCCCGGATGGGAAAAGTGTTATTTGTCACTCAAGGACCCCAAAAACACATCCTGATCGTGATCAGGATTCAGACCTGTGGATCATAGACCCTGAGACAAAAACAGCCAAAGAATTTTTAACCTGGCCCGGATATAGCATTTCAAATCCTGGCTATTCTCCTGACGGGACAATGATTTCTTTCTCAATACAACCAATTCTGAATCGTCATGCGCAACAAACCAAGCTGGCGGTGGTTGCAGCTTCTAACGGAGGGAAGCCCCAAATACTTACAGCTGCCCTGGACCGTGATGTAAGTGGACCCGTATGGTCTTCTGACAACAAGACAATTTATTTTGCTTCAGAAACAGAAGGAGACATTCCGCTTTTCAGTGTTCCCGCAAAGGGGGGAACCATCACAAAAATTTTTGGAAACGACAATGGAGTTAATGGTTTTGATGTGCGTGCTGACAAAGTCGTATATGGGCTTACCGAAATTAGAAATCCATGGGAAGTTCATTTGCTATCACTGAAGGACAAAAGCACCCGTCAGCTCACTCAATTGAATGAAGGATGGTTGAAAGACAAGCAGATCGTTATTCCAAAGGAATATTGGATCGACCGGCCCGATGGCTTTAAGGTGCAGTATTGGGTGATGGAACCAGTAGGAAGAAAAGAGGGAATGAAATATCCGACGATTCTGAATATTCATGGTGGTCCTACGGCCATGTGGGGACCCGGAGTGTTTTCGATGTGGCATGAGTATCAGTTGGAGAATAGCTGGGGGTATGGACTTGTGTATTGTAATCCTCGCGGCAGCGGCGGCTATGGTGACAAGTTCAAGAAGGCTAATTTCAAAGATTGGGGAACCAGCCCTGCTGCGGACATTCTAACGTCATTGGATGATGCGATAAAGAACTATGCCTGGATTGACAAAGAACAGCTGTTTGTTGAAGGAGGGAGTTATGCCGGCTATATGGTTACGTGGATCATTGGCCACGACAACCGTTTCAAGGCGGCCAATGCGCAGCGAGGCGTCTATGAGCTAACCACATTTATGGGAGAAGGCAACGCATGGCGACTGGTGCCGAATGATTTTGGTGGCTATCCCTGGGAGAAAGAAACAAAAGCATTGCTGGATGCAAGCTCCCCGCTGACCTATGTGAACGCCATCAGTACACCGCTCTTGATCATTCATGGCGATCAGGATTTGCGTACCGGACCCATTCAATCCGAAATGCTTTATAAGAGCATGAAGATTTTAAACAAACCGGTTGAATACATACGGTACCCAAAAGAAGGTCATGAATTGACCCGCACTGGCAACCCGGGACGGATGATGGATCACATGTTACGCGTGATTGAATTCTTTGAAAGATATGTGAAACATCCTGAACCTGCTCCAGCCACACTGAAATAACCGTAATACCCTCTACTCCTGGAAGGATCAAGGGTGCTGCTAGTAAACAAGATTTTTCTCCAACATGAACTCTGCAATCTGCACGGCATTGGTGGCCGCACCTTTTCGGAGGTTATCGGCCACTATCCACAGGTTCATTGTTTTAGGTTGCGACTCATCCCGTCTGATTCTACCGACAAAAACTTCGTCTTTCCCCTGTGAGTGAATAGGCATCGGATAGACATTATTTTTTACATCATCCAACACGATGACACCTGGCGAGTTCTCTAGTATCTCCCGAACTTCCGCAAGATCAAAGTCCTTATAAAATTCAGCATTGACAGCTTCCGAATGTCCACCAATGGTGGGGACGCGTACTGTCGTAGCCGTAACGCCAATGGAATTGTCACCCAATATCTTCTGCGTCTCCAATACCATTTTCATTTCTTCCTTTGTGTAAGCATTGTCCATGAACACATCAATGTGAGGTAAGGCATTCATGTCAATGGGATGTGGGTATACTTTTGTTCCCACCACCCCAGCGCGTTCGTTCATTAATTGTTGCACCGCAGCTTTGCCGGTACCTGTTACGGACTGATAGGTTGATACTACAATTCGTTTGAGTTTGTATTTGACATGGAGAGGCGCCAATGCCATCACCATCTGAATCGTTGAACAATTGGGATTGGCTATGATGCGATCATCAATGCGCAAGACATGCCCATTGATTTCGGGAACAACCAATTTCTTCTCCGGGTCCATGCGCCATGCGGACGAGTTGTCAATCACGATGGTGCCCTTGTCGGCGAATTTGGGGGCCCATTCCAATGAGATGGCTCCTCCTGCGGAAAAGATGGCTATTTCAGCACCCACGTTGCAGGCTTCTTCCAAGCCGATGATCGTATAGCGCTTTCCCTTGAATTCAAGCTCCTTTCCAACATTTCTGGCAGAAGCCACCAAAAACAATTCATCAAATTGGAAGTTGCGCTCCTCCATCACCTTCAAGATCTCCTGACCGACGAGGCCAGTGGCTCCCACCACAACTATTTTCATGACCATTTCATTTTAGCGAAGGACAAAAATAGCATAAATGGTATTTTGGTGGAGTGAGTGCACCAAAAATCATATTGATTGTTATCCTTTTTGTTCTGACCCAATGTTGCTTCGGGCAGTTGAATGATAATTTTTCGGACGGTGAGTTTACAAATAATCCCACCTGGGTGGGCGATAATTCTAAATACACTGTCAATGCAGGTAAGCTAAAGTTACAGGCCCCAGCGGTGGCAGAAACGGCATTTTTGTCAACGACAAGCCTGGCAATCCACAATGCAAGCTGGGAATTTTATTTGCAGATGGACTTTAGTCCCAGCAGTACCAATTTCGCTAGAGTTTACCTCGTTTCGGACCGTCAGAATCTTAGCGGCCCACTTAACGGTTACTTCATTAAGGTGGGCAATACATCGCGTGAAATAAGTCTTTACCGCCAAAGCGGCATGGTTGAGACCAAGATCGTAGACGGCCTTGATGACCGCATAAACGTATCGGTTGTCAAGTTAAGAATTAGAGTCACACGAAATGACGTCGGGGCGTGGCTATTATATTCTGATGCAGGACTTACCGGCACCTATTCATTGGAAGGTTCATTTATTGATAATACTTACACGCTCTCGTCTTACTTTGGTGTGCAGTGTGTTTATACATCTACACGCTCGGACAAATTTTGGTTCGATGATTTTGTGGTTTCTGGCGTACCCGTGCCTGACCAGACACCACCGAGCATTCAATCAGCAGTGGCAGTGACTCAGCGGCAGGTCCGACTGGTATTTTCCGAAGAGCTAGAGCCGTCCTCGTCTCAAGCGGCAACGAATTTTTCATTACAGAATCTGGGATCACCGACATCGGCTTCGCTTCAGGTTGATCACAAAACGATTCTAGCGGATTTCTTTGGTGAGTTAACGAATGGTGTATCCTATCCGCTTGAAATATCCGGTGTGAAAGACCTCGCTGGAAATGAAATGGTTAAGGTTGTTGTGAACGTTTTATTTTTTAAAGCCGTAGTTGGAAAGAAAAAGGACATCATCTTTACCGAGATCTTTCCAGACCCATCTCCTCAAATTGGACTGCCCAACGCTGAGTTTGTTGAAATCTATAATCGCAGTTCCTACCCGTTTGATTTGATGGGATGGAAGTTGTCTGATGGAAGTTCTACAGGAATTTTTTCCTCTCAAATCATCTTGCCAGGCGACTACTGGATTGTGACGGGCAACTCATCTATAAATCTTTTTATTCCGTATGGCAAGACCATGGGGCTCATTAATTTTCCGACGTTGAATAATAGCGGTGACGCGATCACTCTTACCGATCCAAACCAGGTAAAGATGGATTCCATCCACTACACCATTGACGAGTATCGGGACTCAGACAAGCAAGAAGGCGGATGGACACTGGAGCTTATCGATCCGAACAACCCTTGTGGTGAACAGGACAATTGGACAGCGGCAGAAGATCCAACAGGGGGTACGCCGGGCAGGGAAAACTCTGTTATTGCCAACAAGCCTGACTTCACGAGTCCTGAGCTGCTTTCAGTTTTCCCTGAATTGACAACCCGCATAACTCTGTCTTTTAATGAAAAACTTGGACAAGAGTCTTTGACAACAGAGAATTTTTCCATTCATGAACAAGCAGAAGTCAGAAGAGTATTTTTCAAAGATCAAAGTCTTCGCACGATTGAAATTGATTTGGGCGAGACCCTGATCACGCAACACGAATATGCACTGGGTGTGAAAAACATTGTGGATTGCAACGGGAACATTATGCAATCCTTATCTTTCAAATTTGGCTTGCCCGAAAACCCTGACAGCCTCGACGTTGTCGTCAACGAGATTCTTTTCAATCCGCGAGCAGGGGGCGCAGATTTTGTGGAAGTCTATAACCGCTCACGTAAGTATCTCAACCTGAAAAACTGGAAAGTGAGCAATGATGAAAAGGGAACACTCATTAATGTTACGACGCTGTTTTCCGAAAATGTACTGCTGCCTCCTGGCGGCTTTAAGGTGTTTAGCTCTGATCCAGTGGCGGTATGGACACAATACCCAAATAGCGTTCAACAAAATATAGTGAAGACGCCTTTACCGGGTCTTTCGGATGATAGCGGATCGATTGTGGTTTTGAGTGATCATGGGGAAGTGTTGGATGCACTCTTGTATTCAAAGGATTGGCATTCGGAATTTATAAAGAATGAAGAGGGGGTTTCGTTGGAGCGAATTTCCGAGAGGGCGCCAACAAACAGCCGAAATAATTGGGCTTCAGCCAGTTCCCTAACTGGATTTGCAACCCCTGGTTATGGGAACTCGCAGTCTCGCAACCCACGTGAGCCAAGTGATAGTGATGTCATCATTGTGCCGGAGATTTTTTCACCAGCCAGCGGGGCGAATGACTTTGTTGAAATCAAATACCGGATTGATCAAGGTACATGGGTAGCCAATGTTAGGATCCTAGACCACCAGGGTCATCACCTGAAGACAATAGCAAACAACGAGACCCTTGGTTCAGAAGGCTTCTTTCGGTGGGATGGTGATCGCGATGACGGTAATAAAGCGCGTATGGGATACTACGTAGTCTGGTTTGAAATTTTTAATGCTTCTGGAATCGTGAAGACCTTTCGAAGAAGGGTAATAGTTTCAACGCGTTAGTTGATTTGAACAGGCGCGTCTGGGCTTTCTGTATTACTTTTTTGATGTAAATGAATTAATTCGGCCATATTTTTTGTTTTAGGCCTATCAACGTATTTTTGCGCATCTTTTTCAAACCTATGTCGTGGAGGACTGAGTAATATGGCCAAATCATCAAAAAAATCAACAAACAAAGGAGTAAAGAGGGCGGTGAAAGGAAAGGTGGCGACCAAGGCAAAGAAAAAAGCCAAAGCAATAATCCCTGAGAAGAAAACGAAGTCCAAGACCCCGAAGAAGGTAGTAGCAAAGAAGGAGGTCGTGAAGCCATCGCTGAAGAAAGAGGTAGTAGCTAGTAAAGCGAGTGCCAAGGTACCAGCCATGAAGAAGAAAGCGGCCAAAA
>JAYWDR010000489.1:0-3293 GCA_043779735.1 Cyclobacteriaceae bacterium
ACTATAACAGTAAATGGATCAGGGGTGACCAACACATTGTAGATGTTGTTGGAAATGGAACACTCTTTTGTGCTTTGACCGACAAGTGTAATAGGTAAAGTGGCGCCATCATTATACAGCACGATATAAAGTGGGAAGGTTGTACCTGGACCATTAAACGAAATGGTGGGTGTTACTAACTTCTGACCTACTTGCAGATTGGTGATGGTAATGGTTGTGTTAAATAGCCGGACTGCCGTAACTGGATTAGCAGTTGGATCTCCATTGAAGAAGCTCACTGGTACGACATCACTAATCGGAAGGGAGCCGCTGTTAATAATATTAAAAAATGCTTTTATGTCCAGGTTTCCACATATAGGTGGAGTTATGACAACCGCAGGTGTATAGACCCCATCGCCATTCGTGTCAACCGGAGGATTGGCCGGAACATCACCAGTAAATGTTAAATCCGGTGCCGGGAACTCAGGACATCCACTGGCGCTCAGCCGAGGCACCTGGTTCATGAATATGTTCAAGGGTCGCTGTGGGCCTGGAAGTCCTGTGGGGCAAGGAGCGTTACTGAAAATAAGGCTTGGATTGAGCTGAGGAAAAGGAAGTGTAAGGTTATCGTTGATGTTGGTTACGTAGTAAGGATGTTGATTCCAGACCTTGCGTGTAGGCAGCCAGGCATTGGTACTGGAATAGAATATTCTTGTTTGACCTAAGGATTGTTGCTGGGGTGTAGCTTTAGTAACATCGAAGGATCCGGAGTTGGTATAGCAAGGCACGCAGATATCTGTATTTCCATCGCCGTTAACATCCGCCACAATCGGACCTTCTGTAAAAGTATGTGACTGGCAAACTGCAGACCAAAGTTTGGTAGCTCCTGTCAATCCATCCACAATCGCTAACTCATTAGCATCGCGGTATACTACTTCCAGTTTACCATCATTATCAAAATCATACACCGTTACGGATAGTATGCCTGATAAAGAGTCATTTATAGTGCGGGTCCAGATAACGGTGAGGTTGCCCGAACCATTTAGTCCCAAACAAAAAAGTTTGTTGCCCGCAACAAAAAGGGCCTCCAGTTTCCCGTCTCCATTGGCATCACCCAAGTTTATCCGGCCTGTTCCCCAGCTCCATCCTGTGGCAGGCGTGATCGCATCTGGTGGAGCAAACGTGGATACTGTATTATTCTGTACATTCCAGTAAAAGATAGTAGTAATATTGGTTCCGCAGGGTGCGCCCTCATTACCAGAACAATTGATGGCACCCGTCATCAGCACATCAATAAAACCATCACCATTAAAATCTGCAGTACTCGTGGAACTGGCCTGGTCAACCCCAAATTCATTTATGTCGTTGAATCCTTTTGGATAATAGGTGGTTCCAAGGGTATTCATATCCTTAGCGACAGTTAGGACTTGCAGCGTCCGCGAGGCCAAACTCGGCACTGTGTAAATAATTGGCCCGCAAACCAATTCAAGCTTCGAGTCGCCCAAGATGTTAACCGCGACAGGTCCAGAGTTAACCTTCGTGTCCCAGTTTCCTCCCGGGTCCGCCAGGAGCACACCGGATTCGGCTGCATAAATCCTGTTCTTTAAATAGATTTCTGCTTTTCCATCACCATCAAAATCGGCAATGCCGGGGCTTCCGGGCCGGTCAGGACCCAAATACACTGCGTTGAACAACGGTATCAAAGAGCCAACTGCGTACCTAAACCCACAAAGATAAAATTTTACCGGTTTGTTATTCGGACTCCCTCCCCGTTCACTGGCAATTACATACAACTCCCCGATCTTGTTTTTATCAATGTCGGCGATCAATGCTTCATGCTCAAAAACATATTTACTTCCTGACAGAGGAAAAATACCCGAGCCCGGCGTCCGAAAATCAGCCATGATATCGCCGGGACTAAAACTTCCTATCGTTGTCGTAGCAACGACTTGCACCGTGCTGTTCCATTTGGAAGTGACCACAATATCGGGCATCCCATCGTTGTTCATATCTCCAACGACAATTTTTGCAGGTGTATCTGCCGTATTTTGTGCAGACGTTTGTGGAGGAGCAATGGTTGAAAAGGCTGTGCCCGGCGGTGGATTGATGCTGCACGTGGAGCCTGAACCAACAAATGTTAATCCGTAATAGGTAGCGCACTTGGTATCAGCCGCATCGATTTTGCCATCTCCATCATTGTCTATGCCATCAAAACAACGACATCCCTTTTCTATAGTTACGGCAAAATTGCAGAAGGGGTCTGCGCAGTCGATCAAACCATTCCCATCATTGTCAATGCCGTCATTGCAAATCTCTACGGCCTGTCCAAACGAAAGAGACGCTAATAGACTGAAGCACAAAACTAGAAGACACTTGATAAGTTGCTCTGAGAACATTGTTAAGTTCCTTAGTAGTTAAGTTACACAGTTAATTCGACGCTTCATTATCGTGCTAGCAGTACGTGTCCTGATCTTGGCTCACTATTCGGGCAAGACACCACATAAAAATAAGTGCCGTCCGGCGCCGGTGATCCATTGTATGTTCCATTCCATGTAACAGGGGAGCCCCTCTGCTCTATTATCTTGTGGCCTGCTTTGTCAAAAACAGCTATGGTGCAATTGGCATCAAGGGTCATGATAATCCATTCATCATTAAAGGAATCACCATTGGGTGAGAATACATTGGGAATATTGAGGGTAGTTGGAGGGACAGGTACCACATCAATTGTGATGGTAGCTGAACCGGTACAGCCGCTTACCGTACCCACAACAGTATAAAGTGTCGTGGCGGACGGTGTAGCAACCGGATTGGCAATGGCAGGGTCACTGAGACCCAGCGTTGGTGTCCAGGAATACGTAGCAGCGCCGGCGGCCAGTAGCTGGGCCGATTCTCCTGCACTCAAAGAGGTCTTATTTGCTGTTGCTGTTACGGCAGGGCTGGCAGTTATAACTATGTTTTTCGAATTTGAACTAGAACAGCCCGAAACGCCAGAGTAACTCAGTGTGAGACCTGGGGTAAATGTATTGGCCGTCGCATAGGTATGTGTAGGGCTTGCTGTGCTGGATGTTCCTGCATCGCCAAAATTCCAGGCATACACAGCAGTGGCTCTTGAATCCTTGGTTGACTGGTCGGTAAATGTCAATGCCACGCCAACGCATGAAGTGGCATTCACATTAAATCCGGCACCCGGCGCTGTTAACACCACCACGTTTGTGGCCGGGGAAGTAATCAGCGAACAACTCAAAGCAGTGTTGGTTACCCGCGCCGTGTAGGCACCTTCAAGCGTCACCAGCAGGGAAGTGGATGTTTGTCCT
>JAYWDR010000490.1:0-3282 GCA_043779735.1 Cyclobacteriaceae bacterium
GAAAAGGAAATCATTGAAGCTTGCAAGATTTGTGCTGACGCCGGTGCAGACTTTTTAAAGACTTCCACCGGATTTGCGTCCTCCGGCGCCACGGTAGAGCATGTAAAACTCATGCGGAGTACCTTGCCTGCCGCGGTTGGCATAAAAGCGTCAGGAGGGATCAGAACTTTGGAACAAGCCACGCAAATGATTCAGGCTGGTGCAGACCGCATTGGCACTTTTTCGGCTGTGAGCATGATGCTACTTCAGCAACCTGCGTCATGAGAACATGGGATGAGCGTCTATCCCTAACAGCGCCACTTTAAAAAATAAAGTGTTACCTACCGTGAATATTGGAAGGAATATCATCCTGATTTTCCTCTCTGAATAGAATCTAATAGCTTCGTCTGAAGTTTGGATACAGACTATATTTTCAATTGGTATTCTGTTCGTTGGTATTGAGTAAGTTCAATTTCAGTATCAAATGAAGTTATTGACTATACGAATTAACGGGAAGGTTCAGGGCGTCTTTTTCCGTGCCTCGGCAAAAGACAAGGCGGATGAACTTGATGTGAGGGGCATTGTTCGAAACGAGCCAGATGGAAGTGTCTACATCGAGGCCGAGGCGGCTGAAGAAAATCTTAACAAGTTTATAGTCTGGTGCAGGAAGGGCCCTGCTCGTGCCCGAGTCATGACAATAGTCATTGACGAAAAGCCCGAAAAGGGTCATGTTGGGTTTCAAATCGTGCCCTACGCGGATGAGAAGACTACCTAAAAAGACTGCAGAGTTTTGGACAGAGGACCGCAGCTTAACGGCACTGTTAGTGTACCTGATGATTGATGTGTTTATTCTTCTGCCCTTTACGCTATCAGGGCCTGGGAAAATTATCAACGGCATAATCTTCTCAATGATTTTGGTTTCTGGCTTATTTGCGGTGGCAGCCCAGGCGCATCTCAAGATCGCGATTGTGGCTCTGGCCATTGTCACATTTGTGGAGATTGAGTCTAGAAAAAATCGTGTATAAAAAAACAATAAAACTAAAGCCTATGAGTAAGATACGGTTGACCCTAATACTAAGCCTCCTCATTTCTTGTTCGACAAAAAAAGACGTGAAAACGTATCCAGTGGGTCAAATAAAAACAGACTTGGGTGAGGTACTTTTCTGGCTCTACTATGAAACGCCAAATCATAAAGAGAGCTTCATCAAACTGGCTGAGGCTGGATATTGGGACACCTTAACATTCAACCGTGTAATCAAGAACTTTGTTGCCCAGGGAGGCTGCCCGGATACACCCGAAGGGTTTGGCGGCTCACCGTATCTTCTAAAGCCAGAATTTAATGACAGCATTCGGCACGTATATGGTGCCGTGGGTGCCGGACGCGACAACAACCCCAAAGAACTTTCGGCTGGATGTCAATTCTATATTGTACAGAATAAGGGAGGCCTTGCCCGTCTTGATGGTCACTACACAGTCTTTGGTCAGGTGTTTAAAGGGATGGAAGTGATTGACGCCATAGTATCAGTTGCGACCGATTCCACCAACGCGCCACTATCAACTATTAAACTTGATATAAATGTTATCCGTCTTTCCGAGATGGACTTGCGAAAGAATGGATTTGGAGCCGGAATAAGATAAACGATTTTGTTGAAGCTAAGGTAACAAGCATTAAACTGCAGCGTCCCTTGCAGCTGAGAAGTATTTTATGATGAAACCAGGTCATGGACCTTCTATGCGTCTAGCTGGTCACCTCAAAACTTTCTGCAGAAGCATGTTTCATGTATTCTTCCAAATCAAACGGTATATCGCCACCTTCCAGAAGACAACCTTCCGGAATAGTAGGATAGATATCTTCATAGGTCTTTACCAGGTTCATGAATACACGTCGGTACACATGGGTGCGGTTGAGCTTGTCGGGATTACTGATGCCGCAGGCAGCCATTAATTCAACAAAACTCTCTACCGTATTCTTGTGAAAGTTGGCCACCCGCACTTTCTTGTCGTTGATGTTCAGTCCTTTCATCAGACTCTTGTCCTGCGTTGCAACTCCCGTGGGACAATGATTAGTGTTGCATTTCAATGCCTGGATGCATCCGATTGCCATCATCATCGCACGGGCGCTGTTGCACGTGTCAGCACCAAGCGCCATCGCCCTGACGATATTGAAGCCAGTAAATACCTTGCCCGAAGCGATTAGTTTCATTTCATTCCGAATACCAAATCCCCTTAGTGCATTGTCTGCTACAGCAAGCGCATCGAGCATAGGCATACCTACATAATTGGAAAATTCTGGAGGCGCCGCTCCAGTGCCGCCTTCTCCACCATCAATGGTAATAAAATCAGGATATGCATTTAGCTGTACCATGGCTTTGCACAAACTGAGAAACTCTGCAACACGTCCCACACAAAGCTTAAAGCCAATGGGCTTGCCTCCGGATAGGTCACGCAATTTCTGGACGAATTTGATCAATTCAATGGGCGTGCCAAAAGTGCTGTGAAAGGGAGGTGAATATACAGTAGTACCCGCTTTCACCAAACGAATCGCCGCTATCTCCGGTGTATTCTTGGCTGCCGGCAAAATGCCACCGTGACCTGGCTTGGCCCCTTGTGAAAGTTTGATCTCGATCATCTTCACATTTGGAAGCGTCGCATTTTTTCGAAAGGCTTCATCCGAAAACTTTCCATCTTCAGTGCGTGCCCCAAAATAGCCTGTGCCAATCTGCCAAATAATATCCCCTCCGTTCTTCAAATGGTAAGGACTCAGCCCTCCTTCGCCCGTGTTGTGCGCAAAGCCACCAATCTTCGCTCCTGAATTGAGTGACTCAATCGCATTGGCGCTAAGCGAACCAAAACTCATGGCCGAAATATTCAATACGCTCATGTCATACGGTTGCTTACAGTCCTTCCCTCCAAAATGAACACGTGGATTGTGATCCATCGTATGAAAGTCAAGGGGCTTAATTGAATGGGTCATCCATTCGTAGCCCTCGGCGTATACGTTAAGCTGTGTGCCGAATGGCGTAGTGTCGATTTGTTTTTTGGAGCGCTGATAAATTACGGACCTGTCATTGCGGTTTATTGGAGTGCCGTCGGTATCAGACTCAACAAAGTACTGCTGTATTTCCGGTCGGATCAATTCAAAGAAGTACCGAAGCCTTCCAATGACTGGAAAATTGTGCTTGACCGATTGGCGCGTTTGCACCATATCTTCTATACCCATGTAAATGATTGGACCAGCAATCAGGAATCCGAAGAGGGCACCGATCCAATAGTATGCCCAGAAAATAAGCAATGCCGTACTGA